>JAAUPI010000141.1 GCA_012035135.1 Microcoleus sp. CSU_2_2 | reverse complement strand
AATGAGCACGGAGGGATTTGAACCCCCGACCCTCAGGACCGGAACCTGATGCTCTATCCACTGAGCTACGTGCCCTTGACTTTTAAGAGTATAGCACATCTTGCGGAAAAATGGCTAGTCCGATCGCAAATTCGATCTATACCATCCAAATCCCTTGACAGATGCGGACTCAACTATTCCTGAGATCGTGTGTTTCAGGTATTTATGGAAGCTAAAACTTGTAAATTCTAGCTAAATTGTCCAAATAATCGGACAATTGCTAAAATAATAGACTTTAATATAGCAAAGAATAGATTCAGATTCGATCATCGGGGTTGAGCATCTACCGAACCAATAACGCCACAGCAATTAACTCTAGCGTTACGGTTGAGACAGGTTTTGCCAGGACTGTTTGAGGCTAAATTCACCAAATATCCCAATCCTATGGTTTTTAAAGTTTTAGACAAACTGCCACTGCGAACTGTTCTCATAGTACCCTTTGTGCTGCAAATCGTGGTAGCTGTCGGACTCGTAGGATATCTTTCTTTTAAAAATGGACAAAAAGCAGTTAATAACCTGGCTGATCGGTTAATGAACGAGGTTAGTTTGCGTGTCCAGCAAAACTTGCAAGTTTACGTATCAACGCCACATCAAATCAATCAAAGCAAGCTGGATGCTGTTAAACTGGGGCTGCTAACAATGGACGATTTGTCATCTTGGGAGAAATACCTTTGGCGACAAGTACAATTATATCCTTATATCAATTTTACATCTATTGGCAACAAAAATGGAGAATACCGAACTGGAGAAAAGCTGTCAAATGGCTCTCTCAATATTAATGTTTCAGGCCAATCTACTGGCTTGAATTTTTATTCTTATAATACAAACGATCGAGGCGATCGCACTACAGTGGCAACTGTTGTCAAAAACTTTGATATCCGCCAACATCCATCGTATCAAAATGCTGCCAAGGCAGGCAAATCAACTTGGAGTTCCGTTTATATTTCATTTCTAGAACCAACATTAATACTTAGCGCCCTCGAACCTGTATACGATCGTAATCAACTAGAAGGAGTATTAATTGCTGCCTTACGTCTAGACCACATCGGTCAATTTTTAAACAGCCTCAAAATTGGCAAATCAGGACAGGCATTTATTATTGAAAGAAACGGCACGCTACTGGCAACTTCCACCTCTGAAAAACCATTTCGCACCAAAGATGATCAAAAAGAATTGTTTAAAGCCGAAGATAGTGTCGATCCTTACACTCAGTATACAGCGAGATATATAACAGCTCATTTTCGGGAATTAAACGAAATCAAACAATCTTATCTCTTTAATTTTGAAATAGAGGGAAAGCGGAAATTCATTAAAGTCCTACCATTTCAAGATGGCAAAGGTTTAGACTGGCTGATAGTTGTTGTAGTTCCAGAAGCTGACTTTACCGAAGAAATCGACGCCAATACCAGGATTACCATTTGGCTATGCTTAGCAGCTTTAGTAGTAGCTGTAGCGATCGGCATTATTACTTCTCGGTGGGTGACAAATCCTATTTTGCGGTTAAATATAGCAGCAAAAGATATTGCTAAAGGCGAATGGGACAAAACAGTAGAGATTGAACGAGCTGATGAATTGGGGGAATTGGCAAAATCCTTTAATACTATGGCTAAACAACTCCGACAATCTTTTGAAAATTTAGAAAATCGAGTGCAAGAACGGACGGTAGAATTAGCTATAGCTAAAGACAAAGCAGAAGTTGCCAATGAAGCTAAAAGTGCTTTTCTTGCTAATATGAGTCACGAATTACGATCGCCTCTCAATGCGATCCTCGGTTTTTCCCAACTGATGACTCGCAGCCAAACTCTCTCTCCCGAACATCAAGAAAATATCAGCATAATTAACAGCAGTGGAGAACACTTGCTCACTCTAATTAATAACGTTCTAGATTTATCCAAAATTGAAGCGGGACGTACTACACTTAATCCCAAAAAATTCGACCTTTATCGCCTACTGTGCGACTTGGAAAATATGTTTCAACTCAAAGCGGATGACAAGCATTTGCAGTTAGTTTTTGACCGTACTTCCGATGTGCCACAATACGTGGAAACTGACGAGTTAAAATTGCGCCAAGTTTTAATTAATCTGCTCAACAATGCTCTTAAATTTACTGAAGAGGGGGGCGTTTCGGTAAGAGTTAGGCAGCAGGCGACAGGCGAAAGAGGTAATTGCTATGACAAATCAACAGCAGAGATGCCAGCAAGTAACGATTTGAAATTTTCCAGATTAAGTCAGTCTGAAAATGCGAGTTTTTTCTCTTCAATCGACGATTTAAATTCTGCTTCTTCCTTCCCCCCTTGGGATGGGGAGGGGAGGGTTGCCTTCTTCCTTCATTTTGAAGTTGAAGATACTGGTGCCGGAATTGCTGCCAATGAATTAGACAATCTTTTTGAAGCTTTCGTACAAACGCAAACAGGCAAAAATTCACAAGAAGGCACGGGATTGGGATTGCCGATAGCTCGCAAATTTGTGGAATTAATGGGGGGCGAAATGAGCGTTAGTTCTGATGTTGAAAAAGGCACAAACTTTAAATTTGACATTCAAGTATTCCAGGTCGATCGTGCTGACATTGAAATCAAAAAAAAGATTCGCAATGTTATTGCCTTAGAACCAAACCAGCATTCATATCGCATCTTAATAGTAGACGACAAACCGCTAAATCGCCAACTGTTAATTAAAATCCTCAATCCTCTGGGATTTGAACTGAAAGAAGCAACTAACGGTCAAGAAGCTATTGAGATTTGGGAGAGTTGGGAACCGCATTTAATTTGGATGGACATGAGAATGCCTGTAATGGATGGCTACGAAGCGACACAACACATTAAAGGAACTCTCAAAGGTCAAGCTACTGCTATTATTGCACTAACTGCTAGCGTCTTGGAAGAAGAACGGGCAGTGATTTTGTCCGCAGGTTGCGATGCCTTTATGCGAAAACCTTTCCGGGAAGCAGATATTTTTGATGCTATGCACAAATATATTGGAGTGCGCTATATTTATGAAGATCCAAATCTAGCTAATCTATCAGCAATCAAAAACCAACACCAGGGCGAAATGACTGCGGTCGATTTCATAATGCTACCAGAGTCGCTGGTAGCTGAGTTAAAGCAGGCGATCCTCAATGCAGATATGGAGTTAATTGCTAGCTCGATCGAACAAATTCGATTAAAGGATTTGGTAACGGCTGGTGCGATCGCTAATTGTATAGATAATTTTGAGTACGACAAAGTTTTGAAGTTAATTTCTCAGACAACATAACATGAATAACGACCTTAATACTGCCCATCGCGGAAATATTTTAGTGGTGGATGATACGCCCGCTAATTTACGACTGTTAGTCGGAATATTGAATACTAATGGGTATAAAGTCCGTCCAGTACCTAATGGCGAATTGGCACTTTCGGCTGCACGGGGGCTGCCTCCGGATTTAATTTTGCTGGATATTATGATGCCTGAAATGAATGGGTATGAAGTTTGCGAAAAAATAAAAGCAGATGAACGTACTCGCGACATTCCGGTAATTTTTATTAGTGCGATCAATGACGTGCTAGATAAGGTAAAAGCTTTTGCTGTAGGCGGCGTGGATTATATTACTAAGCCCTTTCAAATGGAAGAGGTTCTGGTTAGGGTAGAAACCCACTTAGCTATGTGTCAGTTGCAAAGTAAGCTCAAGCAAAAAAACGATGAATTGACAGTTGCTTTGGAACAACTGCAAGCTACTCAAAATCAATTAGTTCACTCGGAAAAAATGGCCGCCTTGGGGCAACTAATTGCCGGAATTGCTCACGAAATTAATACACCGTTAGGAGCGATTCGATCGTCAATCGGAAATATTGCTAATTTTCTTGAAACAAATCTCGAAAGTTTACCCGCTTTTTTTAAAGAATTATCTCCCGAACGCGAGCAAGACTTTTTTCATTTAATGCAAAAAACAAACCAACAGAATCAGTCATTGTCTACGAGAGAAAAACGGGAGTTTAGAAAAAAATTAAAATACCAATTAGAGTCTCAAGGTTTTGAGAATGCTGACAGCCTTGCTAGCCTGTTCATAAATATCGGATTGCAGGAAGATTTGCAACCATTCTTGCCTTTGTTAAAAGACCCAGACAGCGAAAAGATTATCAACGTAGCCTACGATTTTGCTAGTCTCAAAAGAAGCGCTAGAACCATCAACACCGCTACAGAACGCGCGGCTAAAGTAGTGTTTGCTCTCAAAAGCTATGCGCGTTACGATCGCACAGGAGAAAAAATACAGGCTAATATTCCCGATGCAATTGAAACCGTATTAACTCTTTATAATAATCAACTAAAACAAGGTGTTGAAGTCATCCGAAACTATCAGACTCAGTTGCCTTACGTGCTATGTTATCCCGACGAACTAAACCAAGTTTGGACAAACCTAATTCACAATGCTTTACAATCAATGGAAAATAAAGGAATTTTAAGGATTGACGCGGTACAGCAAAATACTCGCGTACTCGTCAGCATCACCGATAGCGGTAAGGGTATTTCACCGGAAATTATGCCGAAAATTTTTGAACCATTCTTTACCACTAAGCCTGCGGGAGAAGGCAGCGGTTTAGGATTGGATATTGTGAGAAAAATAATTGAAAAACATCAGGGTAAAATAAATGTGGAGTCGATGCCGGCTCAAACTACATTTACAGTGTCTTTGCCGATTAATTTAGATGAGTAGGGCGCGGAATACGTTCGCTTTTCTAGTTGTCAAGTCCAGAATACTTTGTGTAGTCGCGCACACTTTGCCAGACTGTCAGACTAAATGAGGAAACTAGCTATGCCTAAACCAGCAATTTTGTGCGTTGATGATGAAGTAGCGGTATTGGAGAGTCTAGAAATAGAGCTTCAACAAGCCTTTGAGGGTAATTATGTCTACGAATTTGCTGAAAGTGCTGTCGAAGCACTGGAGATTATTGAAGAACTGTGTAAAGAGGAGGTTAATATCTTAGTGATTGTCTCTGATTGGTTAATGCCTGGAATGAAAGGAGATGAGTTGCTGATTCAAATTCATCAAAAATATCCACAAATTGTGACATTGCTCCTAACGGGACAAGCAGACAAATCAGCCATTGAAAGAACAAGAACTCACGCTAATCTCCATGCTTACTTAGAAAAACCTTGGCAAAATCACGAATTAATTGAAGCGATCAAGTCTGGTCTAGCAAAACTATGAAAAAACCAGTTATTATTTGTGTAGATGACGAACAGACTATACTCGATAGTCTAGAAATAGACTTGCTAAAAGCCTTTGAAGATAAATATTTAATTGAAACAGCAGAAAGCGGTGAAGAGGCTTTAGAATTACTTTCGGAACTGTTAGCGGAACAGTATGAAGTTCCTTTGGTTATTTCCGATCATATCATGCCGAATATGAAAGGCGATCGGCTATTAAGGAGCGTTCATGCCATTTCGCCAAAATCTCTCAAGATTATGCTCACAGGGCAAGCTGATTTGGAAGCGGTAGCTAATGCGATCAACTATGCTAAATTGTACCGCTACATACCAAAACCTTGGCAATCTGACGATTTGAAGTTAACCGTAACCGAGGCAATATACAGGTATTTTCAGGACAAACAACTAGCTGAAAAACAAATAGAACTTCAGGAGATGAATCAGGAATTGGCAAAATTAAACCGCAAGCAGGCGATGCTGATTTCCAAACTCCATGAAAACGAAAGTCGCTTGACACAATACTTGGAAGCTATGCCATTGGGCGTGTGCGTCCTCGATGCGAACGGCCAATCTTTCTATGCAAATCAGAAGGCGCGGGAGGTGTTTGGCAAAGGAACTGTACCGCATATTAATGCAGAGCAAAAAGCAGCCATTTATCAATTTTATAAAGCGGGAACTAATCAAAGATGCCCTGTAGAAGAACTGCCAATTATGCGTGCGCTGAGGGGAGAAAATGTGCGGACTGAAGGTGTAGAAATTAGGACGAGTAATAAGATTATTCCCGTTGAAAGTTGGGCGACCCCAATTTATGATTCTGTAGGCGAAATTTCCTATGCGATTATTGCTTTTACTGATATTACGGAACGCAAGGAATCTGAAGCAGCACTAATCCAAGCTGAAGAGAAGTATCGCGGGATATTTGAAAATGCTCTTGAAGGTATTTTTCAGACTACTCCCAACGGACATTTTATCAGTGTGAATCCTGCCCTGGCCCAAATCTACGGCTATGATTCTCCAGAAGAATTGATAGCAAAAATTAACGATATTCAGCAGCAATTGTATGTTAAACCGAACCGCCGTCAAGAGTTTTTGGCGCTGATAGAACAGCACGGTACTCTGTCTGAGTTTGAGTCTCAGGTTTACCGTAAAGATGGTAGCGAGATCTGGATTTCTGAGTATGCACGCACCGTTTATGATGCTAACGGTAAAGTGCTTTACTATCAGGGTTTTGCTGAAGATATTACTTTGAGAAGACAGGTAGAAGTAGAACGCCTGAGGTTTACAAATGATTTAGAAAAAGCTTTAGTAGCAGAAGAAAAGTTAAATGAGGCACTGTCAGAAAGCGAAAATAGGCTGACTCAATTACTGGAAGCGGTACCGGTGGGCATATTTGTAGTAGATGGCAGTGGTAAACCTTGCTACATCAATTCTGGTGGTGCCAGGATATTAGGCAAAGGCTTAGTTGATGATGTTTCTGTTGACAAGTTTTCTGAAGTTTATCAAGCTTATTATGCCGGAAGTAATCAATTGTATCATGCCGATCGCCAGCCGGTTGTGCGGGCGCTGCGGGGAGAAATTGTGCGCATCGATGATATAGAAATTCATCGCTGGGATAGGATTGTGCCGATCGAGGTTTGGGCGACGCCAATCTACGACGAACGGAAAAATATAGTTTACGCCATCGCTGCATTTCAAGATATTACCGAACGCCAACAGGTAGAAAAAGAGCGAGGCCAGTTCACAAACGAGTTAGAAAAAGCTTTAGCAGCGGAAGAAAAATTAACAGATGCTTACGGGCGGTTTGTGCCGCACCAATTTCTTCATTTTCTGGGATATGAAAGTATTCTAGAGGTAAAATTAGGCGATCAGATAGAGAAAGAAATGTCGGTACTATTTTCAGATATTCGCGACTTCACTTCCCTTTCTGAAACTATGACTCCAGAAGAAAATTTTCAGTTTATTAATGCTTATTTGTCGCGGATGGAACCTGCAATTACTGAAAATTTTGGTTTTATTGACAAATACATTGGTGATGCAATTATGGCGCTGTTTAACGGCAGTGCGGATGATGCAGTGAAAGCTGGAATTGCGATGCTAGAACAACTTAATGAATACAATTCTACTCGCAATAGACCCGATCGCACACCGCTGCAAATTGGGATTGGCATCAATACAGGTACTTTAATGTTAGGCACGGTTGGCGGCCAAAGTCGGATGGATAGTACAGTGATTAGCGATGCGGTGAATTTAGCCTCGCGAGTTGAAAATTTGACAAAAGAGTATGGAGTATCGATGTTAATTACTCATAATACTTTTGTACAGTTGAACAAATCTTATGATTTTAGGTTAATCGATCGCGTCAAAGTTAAAGGCAAATCACGAATGGTAACGGTATATGAAGTATTTGCGGCTGATACCCTGGAGTTGCGACAGAAAAAGTTAGAGACAAAAACAATGTTTGAACAAGGTTTGGTACTTTATAATATTAACAGGTTTGTGGAAGCTAAAAAGTTATTTTCAGCCTGCCTGCAAATAAATCCTGGGGATAATGTAGCTAAAATTTATATGCAGCGGTGTCTGAAACAAGCGATCGCTCCTGCTTAAAGGAGTATAGCAGTTGATAGTTGACAGTTGATAGCTTGCAGTGAGCTTGCCGAACTGTTGACCCTTCGACTACGCGAGCGGGCAGACAGTTGCATAGTTGACGGTTAACTAATGATTTCAACTGGCAGAGAAACGCAGACTATTGTTTCTTGATTGGGCGAACTTTCTATTTTTAATTCTCCTCCGTGTAATTCTGCAAGGCGTTGAACTATCGCTAGCCCCAATCCCAAACCTGCTTGTTGGTAAAGTTTGCGATCGAACTGCATATAAGCTTCTAGTTGTGAGATCTGATCTGCTGTCATTCCTCGTCCCTGGTCTTTAACACACAAAATAAAAGTTTGATTTTCCGCCAAAATACTGACAGAAACTGGCGTTCCTTCCGAAGAAAATTTGAAGGCATTATCGAGCAGTTCCTCAAGAATTTTTATAAGTCTCATCGAATCAATTGCCACCGATGAATCTTGTATTTCCAGATGCAAATCAGCTATTCTATTAGCCTGTTTTGCTTGCTGCCGTGCTTTTTCAGCCAACAAAGACTTGACGCAAATAAACTGACTGTTTTGCATTTCCTTGAGTTGTTCGGGATTTGCTGCTGCGAGTTCCAGTTCTGCATAAAGCAAAAAATTCTGAATCAGCCGATATAAACGATGACCCGAAAGTTGAATTTGACCGATCATTTCTAAAATATCAGATTCTTCAAACACATGATATTCTGATATAATCAGTTCTGAAAAACCCATAATTGCGTTCAAAGGAGTCCGGAGTTCGTGAGGGAGCGACATACTAATATTGGTACGTAAATCATCTAGTTTTTTTTGGGATTGCACGCTAATTGTTTTCTGTTTTTCAAGTCTGACAGACACTGCTTTCAGCAGTTCTTGAGGCGTACAAGGCTTAGTAATGTAATCGTCGGCTCCTAGTTCCATACCTAGGCGAACGTCGGTTTTATCGGCTTTTGCCGTGAGGAAAATAAACGGAATTGTTGCTGTGACAGGTTCCGATCGCAAAGCTTTGAGGACGCCGTGACCGTCAATCTCCGGCATCATCATGTCGCACAAAATTAAATCCGGGATTTGTTCGATCGCCATTTTGATGCCGAGTTTGCCATTAGCCGCTCCCAGTGGTTCAAAATCCTCGACTTCCAGCAACTCTAAAATATTTTCTCGAATCGATGCTTCGTCTTCAATTACCAAAATTTTTGCCACGGTCTTGTCTCCTTTGCGATTTTAAAGTTAGTTGGTATTTTATGCCCTGAACAAAATTAAAGTCTGTTTTCTGATTGATGTTAGTCGAGCGTGAAGTAACGAACGTCGATCGTGGGTGATGCAATTTTTATTCGCTGGAATTACAAATTAAAGGTAAGGTAATAGTAAAAGTTGTGCCTGTCCCTTCTTGACTGTGGATATCGAGGTTTCCGCTGTGAAGTTCCACAGCCCTTTTTACAATTGCTAAACCGAGACCCGTTCCAGAAATAGTACCGACATTTGTAGCTCGGTAAAAAGTTTCTAATATCCGCTCTTGGTCGGCTTGGGGAATCCCAATTCCCCGGTCTGTAATTTGAAAGACTACATCTCTATTTTGACACTTTAGGTGCAAATCAACTGAAGTTCCTGTGGGAGAATACTTAAGGGCATTTGAGAGCAAGTTTCCCAACATTTGCCTCAGCAGCTTTTCGTCCATTTGAGCGTCAGTGTTGTCGCCTTCCAAAATCAAGGCGATCGGGTGTTGGTTGCTGTCATTGAGTTGCTGTTCTTCTATCAGTTGACGGCAGAACAATTCCAGGTTTAAGGAAACCGGTTGAAATTGTAGTGTATTTGCTTCGATCTTGCCAATTACGAGAATATCCTCTAATAACTCAGTCATGCGTTTAATCGCTAATTGAATCCGTACAAAATGAGTTATTTTTTTCTCCATTGACCACTGCGAGCTGTAATCTTGCAGTAATCCAGCCGAAAACTGGATAGTTGTCAGTGGCGTGCGAAATTCATGGGAAACCATTGTGACAAATTTAGCTCTGAGTTCGGAAAGTTCCTTTTCTCGTTCCAATGCTTTAAGAATTTCGGCTTCAGCTCGCTTGCGATCGCTAATATCGCGGGCTTCAGCAATCAGCAGCAAAACTTGTCCTGTCTCATTTCTAACCGGTTTAACTGAGAAATCAACTGTCACAATTTTGCCATTTTTTCCTAACAAGTCAATTTCACTACGGAAAAACTGCCCTCGACCAGCTTTGGCAACTGCTTCTTGCAATTGTTCTCGCACATTGAGCGATAGGGTCCAAATCGGGATTTCCCAAATCGGGCGACCGACAATATCCCTCGATTGAATTCCGGCAAAATCCAGGGTGGTCTGGTTAATTTCTAACACAACTCCTTGGGGAGTCAAGAGTTTTGTGAGCTGAAATGAAGAGTCAAAAATCGCCCGAAAACGTCGCTCGCTTTCCCGCAGCATTTGAAATGTTTGAGAACGTTCGATCGCATAGCGGATTGTCCGCACTAATAATTGAGTAGTAATTTGACCTTTGACAATATAATCTTGAGCTCCCAAACGAACTGCTTCTAATGCGATTCCCTGATCGTCCAAGCCCGTCATTACTACCATTGCCGTATCCGGGGCAACTTCTCGCAGGCGAGTTAGGGTTTCCAAACCGCGGCTATCGGGCAAAGAAAGGTCGAGCAAAACTACATCAAATGGCTGTTTGCACAGATGTGCGATCGCTGCGTGTAGAAATTCAACAGACACCAATTCCCACTGGATATCTCCTGATACTTCTAACAGTTCCGCAAGCAAATCAGCATCAGCCGGATTGTCTTCTACTAACAAAATTTTTATCCACAACATAGTTTTAACGTGTTTGATTCTAATATTTTTACTACCAAAATCTGATGTTAAACTCTTTTGCTTTCCTCTGGTTTTTGGTGATTTTAAAGTTATTAAGGTGATTAAGGAGAGGCTCTCTTCATTTAAGCTACGGGGAGTTGGACCACGGCTAGCCAGAATTCTTCAATTAACCTAACTACTTTAGTAAATTGTATGAAATCTACTGGTTTAGTAATGTAACAGTTGGCGTGCAGCGAGTAGGACTTGATAATATCCTCTTGGGCTGCTGAAGTGCTGAGAATCACTACGGGAATTAGTTTTAAATGTGGGTCTGTTTTAATTTCCGCTAGCACTTCTACCCCACTTTTTTTAGGCAAATTCAGGTCGAGTAAAATTAAGTCAGGACGGGGTACTCTGATATAAGGTTCTTTTTTGCGTAAAAATTTGATTGCTTCGACTCCATCCTCCACGAAATGCAAGTTATTTAAAATTTTACCCTGACTGAGAGCTTCTATTGCCAAGTCTGCATCGCTCGGAGAATCCTCAATCAACAGAATCTCTATGGGTTTAACTGTGTTTGTATTGTTCATATGTGCCACATCCTTTTGATTATTATAGATAAAATTTGCAGCTATAGCCGATTTTCAAGAGTTGTGAAGTACATCCCGATAGATTCCCCATTACCCATTATCAAACGCACCTCATCTATCCGATCGAGGCTATATATCATTTAGCTACTAATTATTGGAATAGTAAAATAAAAAGTCGCTCCTTCTCCTTCTTGAGACTCCACCCAGATTCGTCCACCGTGGCGTTCCACAATCCGCTTGCACATTGCCAAACCTATGCCTGTGCCGGAATATTCGCGGCGAGAATGCAGGCGTTGAAAAATGATGAAAATGCGATCGGCATATTCCGGACCGATGCCAATGCCATTGTCACGGACGTTAAACAGCCATTCGTTCTTGCTCCTGACAGCACCAATATGAACTAAGGGAATATTTTCACGGCAGAATTTAACCGCATTACCGATTAGATTTTGGAATAATTGTACGAGTTGAAATTCATCTGCCATTATGGTTGGCATTTCCTCGCAGGTAACGATCGCTTTTTTTTCGGCGATCGCAATTTGCAAATTGTACAAACTTTGCTGGACAACAGCATTGCAGTCAACCAACTCAAATTCTTGCCCCCTTCCAGTTCGCGAATAAGCTAACAAATCGTTAATCAATTGTTGCATTCTGGTAGCACCTTCAACCACATAATTAATATATTTATCTGCTTTATCATCCAAATTACCTTGATATCGCTGTGCTAACAATTGAGTATAACTGGTAATGGCTCTGAGAGGTTCTTGCAAATCATGAGAAGCTACATAAGCAAATTGTTCTAATTCCTCGTTAGAACGCTTCAACTCTTCTGTAAGTTGCAGCATTTGCTGCTCTGATTCTTTGCGCTCTGTAATATTGTAAACTAACGCGCAACAAGACAGTAGATTACCTTTTTCATCCATAACTGGACTACTAGACATATAAGTCCAAACATCTTTACCATGTTTACTTTTTAGTCGAAACTCGTGTCTCTCAGCAATTCCTTCCTTGCGCCGATCCATACGATCGTTCGCTGACTGTTTTGCCTGTTCGTCCATGAAATCAAAAAACGATCGCCCCAAAATTTCTAATTCCGTATAGCCTAGCATTCGCGCCATTGCGTGGTTGACGTAAGTAGTGATGGCGTCGTTGTCAATCACCCAAATACCTTCTTCTGCTAATTCAACTATTTGTCTGTATCGGGATTCACTTTCCTGCAAAGCAGTTTCCGTTAATTTGCGATCGGTGATATCTTTCATAAAACAGTGATGACCGTTAAATATCCCTTGTTCGTCGCAAGCTTTTACCATTGTTACTTGCTTGTAAAAAAACGAGCCATCTTTCCGCACACCTCTAGCTTCAGCTTCTACTTTACCAGAAGTTAGCATTTCCTGATAAGCTAATACCAACATCTCAACATCGTCAGGATGTACGATAATTGGCCATTCCATCCCGATCATTTCTTTTGGTTCGTAACCGCATTTATGAGCGTAAGCTCGGTTAACATTCAAGTAGCGTCCCTCAATATCTAGCCGCGAAATGCCTTCCACCGCATTTTGCATGGCAGTCGTGAGGTCGCGCAACTCTTTTTCAGCTTGTTTGCGATCGCTAATATCCTGGCCGATACCCAAAAAACCGTTGATATTTCCTTCACTGTCATATAAGGCAGTCACCGACAGCAGCACCGGGAAACGCGAACCATCTTTGCGAATGTAAGTCCATTCATTTTCGTCAGCTATTCCCCCGCGTGTCCGGGCAACAAAAACCTCAAATCCAGGCTCTATTTTTACTGCCAATTCTTGAGAAAGAAGTTCAGCTCTTTTGCCTACCTCCATAGGATCGTGAATTATGGCGGGCGTAACTTTGCCTACCACTTCCTCTGGCGAGTAGCCTAGATATTGCTGTGCAGCGCGATTAAATGTTTTGATTGTACCGTCGGGATCGGTGGAAATAATTGTGTAGTTAGCGCTATTAAGAATGGCATTTTGCAGTTGCGTTAATTCTAATAAAGTTGTCGCAATTTTTTGTCGATCGGCTATTTCTTGTTGCAGTTTTTGGTTATAAATTTTGATTTCAGTAGTGCGATCGGCAACTCGACGCTCTAGACTTTCATTGAGCAGTCTATTTTCCTGTTCTACTTGTTTGCGTTCTGTAATATCAGTTAGAGTACCAACATAACCTTTAACCTCCCCATTTTCGCCGATTTGGCCGACAGCTTGACCAAATACCCATCTCACCTGACCGTTATCAAGACGTTGAAAACGGTACTCTGATTTAAACGGCAATTGCTCCTGGGCGGCGCGATACCATTCAGCAAAAATGCGATCGCGATCGTCGGGATGAATGCTTTGCACCCAACCTTGTCCGAAGGCTTCTTCGCAGCTAATTCCAGCAATTTGACACCAACGTTCGTTGACGTACAAACAGTTTCCTGAAGCGTCATTATAAAATATTCCGACCGGCGAAACTTCAGTTAAAGTTTGATAGCGAGCGTCACTTTCTCGACGTTCGGCGATTTCTGTTTGCAGTATTTGATTAATCATCCCTAATTGAGTGGGACTCGCGGAAACTAATGCTTGAGGAATTAAAGGAATTAATGCGAAAGCGGTGTAAGCAGAAATCGCTGCGGTAATCACTTTCAAGCTGCCAGAAATCCAATAAACAGGATGCCAAAGCGTCCAAATTTCCATTAAATGAGTAGTGCCACAGGAGAGAATAAAAGCTCCAAACAGCCAAAAAATGTTGCGAAATGGCAAGTCTTTTCGTTGAAAGACTACATAAATTAGCGATAGGGGTATTGAGTAGTAGGCGAGGGCAATCACGAAGTCTGAGGCTACGTGGATCGTGACTAATTCTCGCTGCCACAGGTAACAGTGGCCGTGAGGAATATAGTTCCCGGTGAATAACAGGTTGTTTAACAAATTCCAGAGCATAAGGTGCGATTTATAGATATAGCAGTTGATAGTTGACCCTTCGACTACGCGAGCGGGCAGGTAGTTGACAGTTACATTTTAAATTTGACGCGCGATCGCCAGCAAATAACCCAGTCCCACTGGTTTGCTCTTTCGACAATTAATCCACCCTGCTTCTTAAGGGGGGTTAGGGGGGATCTAAGTTTAATAGTTAAACAGCAGTCTCTGAATAGGTTTAAGCTTAAGTTGACACCAATGGGCAGTGCCGTTTCCCTACTATTAATCGGGCGATAGTTACATCTCTAGCGAGCACTCATGATTATTTTGAGGTAAGGAAACGGCATTGCCGTGTCCTCGGTATCATCTCGCTCGTGCAACCGGAATTGATCTGATTGATACCAAATCCGGGTTACTTACCCCTTTTATAATCTCGTAAATGTAGTAAATGTAGGGTGCGTCGCTACGAACAACTCTCGTTGCTATTGGGAGATCTCATAGCGACGCACCATACCAATTATAA
>JAAUPI010000140.1 GCA_012035135.1 Microcoleus sp. CSU_2_2 | reverse complement strand
GTGGCGTTGGAGTTGGTGGCGTTGGAGTTGGTGGTTCAGGAGTTGGAGTTGGTGGAGTTGGAGTTGGTGGAGTTGGAGTTGGTGGAGTTGGAGTTGGTGGAGGCGAGACACTACTGAAAATTTCCGTACTGCTAAAATTGCCCACCGTTTGAATAACACCAGCACCAGGAGTAGTCCCAGTCGGCGTCGCAAAGAAATCCAAAATCTGCACATCTTGAGCATTCAGCACGCCATCTTGGTTCAAATCAATCACCAAACTCGTGCCATCTCGTCCCAAACCAGTCGTTCCAGGGGCCAAAGTCAGTGAAAGCGTTACCCCCGGCAGGCTGAGGGAATTTGTGCCGCCAATATCTGAAATAAAGCTACCTTGAGCCGTGGTACCCTCCAACTGATAAACATCATTACCCGTCCCTCCAAACAACAAGTCAGCACCCCCGCCACCAGCAAGAGTATTATTGCCATCTCCCCCGAATACAAAATCATCACCCAACCCCCCATTTAAGGAATTGTCGCCGGCACCCCCGCTTAAAAAGTCATTGCCTGCCCCACCATTCAGGCTGTCCTTGCCATCACCACCCAACAGGAAGTCATCGCCATCCAATCCCGACAAGAAGTCATCACCAGCCAAACCATTTAGCCAATTAACGCTAGTATTCCCTGTCAGAGAATCATTGCCACTGCCGCCTTCAATATCTTCAATACCAATCAGATTGTCCGTTCCCTCTCCTGTTGCCGTTCCAGTTGTCAGATTAGCGACTACCGGCCCAGTTGCACCGTCGAAAGAAACCAGATCAACTCCCTCTCCACCATCAACCGTGTCATTCCCCGCTTCCCCAAACAGAAAATCGTTGCCCAATCCGGCATCGAGGAAATCATTGCCATCACCGCCAAACAGGAAGTCAGTACCATCACCGCCTGACACAGAGTCATCCCCAGCATCCCCAGACAGCAAGTCTTCGCCCAATCCGCCGTCGAGGATATCCTTGCCATCACCGCCAAACAGGAAGTCATCTCCATCCGATCCTGACAGAGAGTCATCCCCAACTTCCCCATCGAGGAAATCGTTGCCCAATCCGGCGTTGAGGATATCCTGGCCATCACCGCCGAAGATGAAGTCATCGCCATCCAATCCCGACAGAATATCATCGCCAGCAAAACCGCTTAGGAAATTAGAGCTAGTATTTCCGGTTAGAGAGTCCTTGTCGCTGCCGCCGTCAATGTCTTCAATACCGATGAGAGTGTCGGTTCCCTCTCCCGTTGCTATCCCTGTTACGAGATTTACCAGCACAGGAGTTGTCGCTTCGCCATAGGAAACTAAGTCAAAACCGTCTCCGCCGTCGATTAAATCGCTACCAGAACCTCCAGTCAGAAAATCGCTGCCGAGTCCCCCTCGGAGAGTGTCATTGCCGTCATCGCCGAAGAGAAAATCGCTGCCCTCTCCTCCAGAAATAGAATCATCGGCCTCGAAACCCGCAAGCAAGTCAAAACCATCCCCGCCATCGACGAAATCTTTGCCAAAACCGCCAAGTATTAAATCGTCGCCCAACCCGCCTAGAAGGGTAGCAGATTTGTTCGCACCGGCGATCGTCTCAGTGCTAATCAGGATATCATTCCCCGCGTCGCCCAGCATGAGGTCGTTACCCCCAGTGCTGGTCAGAAAATCATCGCCTTCACCGCCACTGAGAGTCGAATCGCCGAGTCCGTCAAACAGAGCATCATCGCCAAGTCCGCCGAGGAGGGAGTTCTTGCCCTCTTCGCCGAAAAGAAAGTCTATACCTGCAAGTCCGACGAGGGTATCATTTCCTGCTGCTCCGGATATATCGTCATCGTTCGCAGTTCCTGTTAGTAGAGTGTCGTTGTCATTGGGTGCAAAAATAAATGCCATGACTGAATTTCCTGATGTGATGATGTGATGTTGTGAGTCTCGGATTTTTTGCTAGGACGTGTTTTCAAACTGCGACCTCAGCTCCAGATCCCTCTAAATCCCCCACCCCCCTGCCCTTGGGGGGCAGGGCGGTTTCATTCTCCAAAAAACGAGGGTTTTGTAGGGGCTGTAGGGGCGGTGCCAAGAGAGCCCGCCCCTGTGCCTACCCCTCCCTACCGACGATATATTGGTTATTTCAGGTATTGGGGCAGCCACGGGGGGCTGCCCCTACCAAGAATGAAACAGCCCCACCCCCAAAGGGGGAAAAAAGGGGGACTTTGAGATTCTTTCTCCCCCCTTTTTAAGGCTGGGGGGGATCTAAGAGGCAAGAAAACACGCCCTAGTTAAATTGCGCTATTCGGATTTTGTCGAAATAGCATTGAGTTATTGGTTAATGGAGTTTTCTTAACCATGGGTTACAAACCCAGCGAGTGTTGTCTAAAATGTCAGATATGAGTGCCAGATATGAGTTCGATCGCATCTCTAAACTAGTTGATTGACATCATCGAATAAACCACCGATAAAGTCAATTCATAAAAGTCATAACTTTAAAGTCATAAAAGTCATATTTGTAAAAATATATTGCAATAACTAGACAGATTAGTAGATTTTACATAAATCATGTATAACAGAAATCAAGGAAAAAAATATGCACCTCGTCTACAAATTACTTAAAACATAAAACTATGACAATAGATGAAGCGATCGATCTTCTGGACAATTTAGTAAAACAAGAAACTGAAAAAGAACTCCGTCGGTTGGAGAAGTGTATAATTCGAGGTGTTTTACAGGGATTGACTTACAAACAAATTAAGGAAAACGATCCGGTTGCATACGGGTTTTCAGTTTGCACCTTAGGTCGGGTGGTCGCCTACAAATTGTGGCAAAAACTCACAAAGGTACTGAGAAAATCAGAAATTATTGCACAAGATGAAAAAGTATGCGCAGCCAATCTTTGGGACTGTATCATGAGAGCTGTACAACAAGGTATACTACCCCCTAAAATTGCCGATCCGATGTTGCAAAAAGTCATGCGGATGCGTTACCGCATCACCGAACATTTGGTGAGTACGGAATACAGCGATACCTATCTCGCTGAAGATGAAAATTTGCCCGATCGCCCTTTCTGCCTGGTTAAGCGCCTAAAAAGCCAGTCAGAAAAAACCAGCAAGATGTTCGATCGAGAAGCGAAATTTTTATATAGCTTGGGCAAACACGATCGGATACCAGAATTGTTAGCTCGCTTTGAAGAAGATGGGTACTTTTATTTAGTGTATGAATTCATCGAAGGGCAACCCATATCTCAAGAATTAATCGAAGCTCAACCTTGGGAAGAACATCAAGTTATTGCTTTATTGCAGGACATCTTGGAAATTCTGGTTTTCGTTCACGAAAAAAATGTAATTCACCGCGACATTCACCCTGACAACTTAATCAGACGCACATCTGATGGCAAGATTGTGTTAATTGATTTTGGTGCAGTCAAAGAAATTAACACTTCAGAAAACAGCATCGATAACACGCGATCGCACAGTGGCACTAACCGAGATTATATCCCTCCCGAACAAGCGATATGTTCGGCTCGGAAGTGCAGCGACGTTTATGCTGTAGGCATCATTGGCATTCAAGCCTTAACGGGGATGCGGCCGAGACAATTCAAAGTCGATGGTGTGGGCAATCTAATCTGGCGGGAAAAAGCAAAGGTTAGCTCACAATTGGCTGCTGTTTTAGACAAGATGGTGCTTTATGCTTTCCCAGATCGTTATCCCTCAGCCGTGGAGGCTTTGCAAGCAATTCAAAATTTGTAAATTGTAAATTGTAAATTGTAAATTGGGAATTGGGAATTGGGCAGCGGGCAGGGGGCATTAGCAGTTCATTGAGGACATGGAAATGCCGTTTCCCTACCCCAAAATAATCATCAGCCCAATCGAATGATGTAACCATCACCCAATTAATTCTAGAGACACGGCACTGCCCTGTCCTAACTGTGGGTAATATGAATTCCGATACTTAATTGAGATAATTCTCAAAATGCGATAAAATAAACCTCAACGATCGCAGCCAGTTTAAAAAATAGTAAACAATTTATGTGTCTCAATCCGGGTGATATTCTGCAGGCGCGTTACCAAATTATCGGAAAATTGGGGTGTGGAGGATTTGCTACAACATATAAAGCTAGAGATATAGATATACCGGACGATTGCAATCTTCGCACCGTCAAAGAAATTCAGCCCCCGAATTCCCAAGATCCGCAGGTTTTGCAGGATGCAAAGGAGCAATTTGAAAAAGAAGTTCGGACTCTAATTCTTTTGGGCAAACACGATCGCATTCCCAAATTATTTGACTGCTTTCAAGCACGTACTTGCTCTGAAGAACGCGAGAATTTTTACTTAATTTTAGAATACATCAAAGGTGATCCGCTCAGCCAAGAACTGACTCCAGCTACCCGATGGACTGAAGAAGAAGTAATTAAATTTTTGCAAAATATCTTGCCAGTTATCGAGTTCGTTCACCAAAACAATGTCATCCACCGCGACATCAAACCTTCCAATTTAATCCGGCGCGCAGGCGACAACCAAATTGTTCTCATTGACTTTGGAGCAGTTAAAGAAATCAGCACTTTACAAAGGGATGGATCTGGAATAACTATAACGCAGATTATTGGCACTCGTGGATATATCGCTCCCGAACAAGCTCAAGGTTGTCCGCAATTTGGCAGCGATATTTACTCTGTTGGCATCATTTGCATTCAAGCAATGACTGGATTGCTTGCTATAGAATGCCACGATTACGCTCAGAGACATTGGGAGCACTTAAATCCCGATCTCGCACAAATTAGAACTCGGCTAACCGGTATTTTGAGGAGGATGGTGCACTTCGATCCTGCAAATCGCTATAAATGTGTTGCTCAAATTTTGCACGACTTAAACCTGCCACCAGCACCGCCAGCACCGCCACCACCGCCACCACCGCCACCATGGCCACCACTAAAGTGGCTGCTGTTAGGAATTGCGGGAACGATTGCCGTAGCTACGATCGCCATTTATTGTAACGCAATTCTCACTCCAAAGACTTGTTCAGTACAGGGAGATAGTTTGAGCTGTGGCGAAGAATCTCTCTTAAAATACTCAACTCCTCGCTTGAAACAAAGAGGAGTTGACGAATTTGCTAAATCCAATTACCGCGAAGCATTTAATTTTTTTAAAAGATCGTGGAATCAAGAATTACGCAAAGATCCCGAAACTTTAATTTATATGAATAATGCGTTATTAAAGGCAAAAAAAATTGAATATTATACGATCGCAATTGCCATTCCCGTTAAGAAAAACGCAGAAGAGCAATTAGATATCGATTTGGCAAAAGAAATTTTGCGGGGAGTGGCGCAAGCGCAAACAGAATTTAATTTAAAATTACTCAATTCCGAACTCGATCCCAATCTTGCAGGTTTAGATATTCAGAAAGAACAAACCATAAAAGGCAAAGGTTTGCAAGTCATCATTGCTGACGATGCTAATGTCGAAAAAGAATCGATCGCCCGTGCCAATTCCCTAGTCAAAATCCCCGATATTTTGGGTGTTATCGGTCACTATACTAACAAAATAACAACTCATACAGTCGATATTTACAACCAAAATAATTTAGTTTTAATTTCATCTGGGAGTACAACAGAAGAAATCACAGAAAATCCCCGCAAATTTTTCTTTAGGACTGTTCCCAGCACTAAAGTTAGTGTTGAAGTATTCGTGAAGTATCTGATAGAAAAGCAAGGTCAAACGAAAATAGCTGGTTTCTACAATCCCGCCAGCGAATCCACTTCTTCTTTTTGGGAAGAATTCCAAAGGCAATTTAAACAACGGCGTGGAAGTGTGGCAAATATTAGCGAATTCGATATTTCAAAAAATGACTTTAACGTTAAAAAGCCATAGAAGAAGTCAGACAAACTGGGAAAAAAACGATCGTTTTAAATCCGAGTCACGACGGGAAATCTCTCGAAAATGCGATCGCACTTTTCCAAGCCAATTTCAATCGCAATTGGGTAGTGGGAACCGGGGGACTCTACAGTCAAAAAACTTTGGAAGCCGCCTCTAAACTACCATCTTTTGATAAATTTGCTGTGGCAGTTTCTTGGCATCATTTAAACTCTCCTAACCCAAAATTTCCGGCGGATACTCGCAAGCTTTGGGTAGGAAATGTCAGCCACCGCACAGCTTTAACTTATGATGCGGCTCAGACACTGATTCAAGCCATAGAAAAGCAGCAGCAACCCACCCGCGAAGGAATGCAAAAAACTATTGCCGATCGCAATTTTAGCGCCAACGGAGCCACCGGAACGATTCAATTTGAAACAACGGGCGATCGTAAAAATTTTCAACCTAAATTAGTGCATATTGTCAAGTGTGCGAAAGAGCAGTTTGGCGTTACTTTTGTGCCGATCAAATTTCCCACCGCAGCAGCAGCAGGTTTACAATGTGAGTAATCCGATGATTTTTTGATTCCTTATTTACGGACTTTTATCAATCTACCCGTAGGTTGGGTTGCCCTTCGACTTCGCTCAGGAACCGGAACGAAACCCAACAATATTTACTGATTTTTATCCATAGATGCGCACTACCGAACCTGTCAAGTTTTTGATTAACACAATAGAATAAACCAATTAAAAAGTCAATTCATAAAAGTCATAATTTAAAATCATAAAAGTCATCTTTGTAAATATATGTTTCAACAAGTAGACAAAATTCCCAGGTTTAGATAATTGTATATAACAAGCAGATAGAAGTTTTTAGGTATCTAAAAAGAAGATCGCTAATAATTGGCAATTAGGAATTAGGAATTAGTAACTTCTGGTCGAGAATTTGGATTGCTTGTTACCAGGCTCTGCCTGGCAGAGCAGATCCGGAGGCTCTGCCTCCTTTTACGAACCAGCTTGTAGGAGAGAGGACTGTAGGAGCTGTTTAAGTTATTAAACTTTCGTTCCTTAGTAACTTCTGGTCGAGAATTTGGATTATATTCAGCTAAACCTTGCTATGTTAGGAGAAAGAAAATGTATACATTATCTACAGAAAATTTAAAATATGAGATTATGACAGTAGAAGAAGCCATCAATTTCTTGGGTGATATGGTATACCAACAAACAGGACAACATCTCAGTCGATTAGAGCAGTCGATAATTAGAGGTGTTTTACAGGGTTTGACGTACAAAGAAATTAAGGAAAGCGATCCGAGCGCACGCGCTTATGAAGTGGGCTACCTAGGTCGCTATGTCGCCTACAAATTGTGGCAAAAACTCACAAAGGTACTGAGAAAATCAGAAATTTTTGGACCAGATGAAAAAGTAGTCGCAGCAAATCTTTGGGACTGTATCATGAGAGCTTTACAACAAGGCATACCACTCGCTAAACCTGCCGATCCGATGTTGGGCAAACTGATGCGGATGCGTTACCGAATCACCGAACATTTGGTGAGTACCGAGTACAGCGATACCTATCTCGCTGAAGATGAAAACTTGCCGGATCGCCCTTTCTGCCTGGTTAAGCGCCTAAAAAGCCAGTCAGAAAAAACCAGCAAGATGTTCGATCGAGAATCGCGGGTATTATATCGATTGGGCAAACACGATCGGATACCAGAATTGTTAGCTTGCTTTGAAGAAGATTGGTACTTTTATTTAGTGTATGAATTCATCGAAGGGCAACCCATATCTCAAGAATTAATCGAAGCTCAACCTTGGGAAGAACATCAAGTTATTGCTTTATTGCAAGACATCTTAGAAATTCTGGTTTTCGTTCACAAACAAGATATAATTCACCGCGACGTTCACCCCGACAACTTGATTAAACGTACATCTGATGGCAAAATTGTCTTAATTGATTTTGGTGCAGTTAAAGAAATCAACACTTCACAAAACAGCACCGGTCAAACCAAATCGTGCGGTGGCACTCAGCAAGATTATATTCCCCCCGAACAAGCGATAGGTTGCCCTCGCCTGTGCAGCGATATCTATGCTGTCGGTATCATCGGGATTCAAGCTTTAACGGGAATGAAGCCAAAACAATTGAGAGTCGATAATATGGGAAATCTGATCTGGCAGCAAAATGCACGGGTTACTCCGCAGTTGGCTAGCATTTTAGATCGGATGGTGCTTTACGCTTTCCCACAGCGTTACCCGTCAGCAACGGAAGCTTTGCAAGCAATTCAAGAGTTAGGAAAATAAGATCGAATCCTACTTTTCTGTTAGAGCCCCGACTTCTTGAAGAAGTTGGGGCTCTCGGTGTTTAAACTTAATTGAGATAATTCTCAAAATCTCGACCCAACTCGCAATAATTCTTTACAATAAGAAAGTAAAAGTGCGATCGACTTAAATAACATCCCTTAAAAATGCCTGTAAACCAACTTTCTCAAACAACAGCCCCCGCACAAACGCCGGAATTCGATTTTGACATAGCCATCGTCGGCGGTGGCATCGTCGGGGCCACTTTAGCCAGCGCCTTAAAAGATTCCGGCTTAAAAGTAGCAATAATCGAAACCCAACTCCCCGCAGCCGCCGCCGCCAAAAAACAAGCTTACGCAGTCACCTTGCTGTCAGGAATGATCTTAGAAGGAATCGGCGTGTGGGAGCAAATCTTGCCGCAAATCACCACCTTCGAGCAAATTAGCCTCTGCGACGGCGACTATCCCGGTGTCGTCGAATTCCACCGCCCCGATTTGGGAAATACAGGAAAATTACCCGTACCAAAAACAGCATTAGGTTATGTCGGCGAACACCGAGTCATGCTGTCAGCATTGCACGAATGTTTGGCAAAAAATCAGAATTTTAGTTGGGTTTGTCCGGCGGAAGTATTGCAAGTAAAATATTTAACTAATTGCGCTGAAATAGAAGTCAAACAAAACATTGAAACTCGCACAATTCGCACCAAATTATTAGTCGCCGCCGACGGTTCTAAATCGCGAATCCGCAGCGAAGCCAACATCAGCACTCGCGGCTGGAAATACTGGCAATCCTGCATTGCTATCACCATCAAAGCCGAAAAACCGCACAATGATATCGCTTTTGAGCGCTTTTGGCCGAGCGGTCCGATGGGAGTATTACCATTACCAGGGAACCGTTGTCAAGTAGTTTGGACAGCACCCCACGCGGAAGCAAAAGCTTTGCAGCAAATGGATGAAACAGAGTTTTTAGATTTATTGAAACAGCGCACCGGCGGGCTTTTGGGAAACCTGGAATTAGAGAGCGATCGCTTTTTATTTCCAGTACAGTTAATGCAGAGCGATCGCTACGTTTTGCCTAGATTAGCACTAATTGGCGATGCCGCCCACTGCTGCCATCCCGTCGGCGGACAGGGCTTAAATATGGGCATTCGAGACGCAGGTGCGATCGCCCAAATCTTGCAACAAGCCCACCAAAAAGGCGAAGACATCGGCGATTTGCGAGTCTTAAAACGGTATCACAATTGGCGCAAAAAAGAGAATTTAATCGTGTTAGGATTTACAGATTTTCTAGACAGATTGTTTTCTAATACTTGGCTGCCAATTGTCGCATTTCGCCGCTTCGGATTGTGGTGTTTGCGGACAATTCCCCCTGTGAGGTTTTTAGCATTGCGCTTGATGACTGGCTTAATGGGGCGCCCACCGAAATTAGCGCAAAATTAGGTTCGTAGCGCACCATCTAACGGTTAAAAGAATATCAAGCTAGAGATAAATGCAGCCTATGTCGATCGACAGTTAAAGAGTATTGTGTATGGTGCCCCGCTGTGAGATATTCGATCGCACTTGAAGATATCCGATGGCGACGCACCCTACGGTACTCGCGCACGATCGAAGAAACCGGGTTTTTTCCCAAATCTTCGCACTCTAACAAAGCCTGTCGCAAAAACCCGGTTTCTGACCAGTCACAATCAAAATCAAATATAAAACAACTGCCAACAGCCAAAACTGTCAACAGTTGTTTTACATATTCAATGCGGATGGCGAGACTCGAACTCGCAAGGACATAATGCCACACGCACCTCAAGCGTGCGCGTATACCAATTCCGCCACATCCGCTCTTTCCGACAATCTCTAGGACTTTTAGCGTTACAAGTTAAAGATGCACAGGCTGAGGTTCCTGACTTTTAACTTGTGACTTCCATTTTTCACTGCCGATTTACAATCATAGCACCACTAGCACCAAATTGTAAAATAAATTTTTATGAACAATTTCTGGCAAACCATTATCCACAACATACCGAAAGGGATTATTCTACAGAATATTGAGTGAATTAAGCACCGAAGATGGGGTTCTCGAAAATTTTAATCGCTAATCGCGGAGAAATCGCCCTCCGCATACTGCGCACCTGCGAGGAAATGGGGATTGCCACGGTCGCCGTTCACTCCACAGTAGACAAGCACGCCCTGCACGTTCAGTTGGCGGACGAAGCCGTTTGTATCGGCCATCCCACTAGCAGCAAAAGCTATTTAAACATCCCCAATATCATCTCGGCCGCCCTGACGCGCAATGCCGCAGCCATTCACCCCGGTTACGGCTTTCTCTCGGAAAACGCCCGATTTGCGGAAATCTGTGCGGATCATCAAATTACTTTCATCGGCCCTTCCCCGGCAGCGATGCGGGCGATGGGCGACAAATCCACCGCCAAAGAAACGATGCAGCGGGTGAAAGTTCCCACGGTTCCAGGTAGTAGCGGATTACTGGCGGACGAACACGAAGCTTTGTCGATCGCCCGCGATATTGGTTATCCTGTGATGATCAAAGCTACAGCCGGTGGTGGAGGCCGGGGCATGAGGCTGGTTAGAGAAGCATCTGAACTCCCCAAACTTTTCTCAGCCGCCCAAGGCGAAGCCGATGCAGCTTTTGGCAATCCCGGAGTCTATCTGGAAAAATTCATCGAAAAACCCCGCCACATCGAAATCCAAATCCTCGCAGACAACTACGGTAACGTCATCCACCTCGGCGAGAGAGATTGTTCGATTCAGCGCCGACATCAAAAACTTCTCGAAGAAGCCCCCAGTCCTGCCCTCACGCAGAAACTGCGAGATCAAATGGGTCACGCCGCCGTCGCCGCAGCCAAATCGATCAACTATACCGGTGCTGGCACTGTCGAATTTCTGCTTGACAAATTTGGCAAGTTCTACTTCATGGAAATGAACACCCGGATTCAAGTCGAACATCCCGTCACGGAGATGATTACAGGACTCGATTTGATTGCCGAACAAATTCGTATCGCCCAAGGAGAAAAATTACAACTCAAGCAAAACCAAGTCATTCTCAGCGGGCACGCTATTGAGTGTCGCATCAATGCCGAAGATCCCGATCGCAATTTCCGGCCCCATCCGGGCAGAATCAGCGGCTATTTGCCCCCCGGCGGCCCCGGCGTGCGGATGGACTCTCACGTTTATACCGATTACGAAATACCGGCTTACTACGATTCTTTAATTGGTAAATTGATAGTCTGGGGACGCGATCGACCTTCAGCCATCCGGCGCATGAAACGAGCTTTGCGGGAATGTGCGATTACCGGCGTTCCTACCACTCTCAGTTTCCACCAAAAAATTCTCGATAGCCCGGAATTTCTCAGAGGTGAAGTTTACACGAATTTCGTCGAACAGTTTATGAGCAACAATAGTCAGTAGACATCTCCTAAAAAGATTCTGGCAGCCTTGTTCTATATCGACAAAACCCTAATTATGGGAGATGTCTAGTAATCAGTTAATAGTTGGCAATTGACATTTGGCAGTCAAGCATCAACTCTCAACTAATGTCAAATCTGGCTTAACTATCTTTCTTATATCATGTCCGATATAATATAAAAGTCGGGCGGGTTTTTGAGATTGCCAATTATTGGCGAGTATTGGCAGGTTTACCCGCCCCTAACATATTGAGGGTAATTGACAGTACATGATATTACTCGAAAATACTAAATTCCGATCGATACTTCACCGTTCCGCTGCAATCTTGCAAAGCTCCACTTTCTAACTCCAAGACCATAAAAACTTCATCGGGTACATCATATTCACATCTCAAGTTATTTCTACTAGCAGGAATGAACCCGAAACGCGGATAGAAATCTGGATGACCAAGCACAACTACTGCCTGTAATCCCGATCGTGCGCACTCTTTTAAACCCTCCCGAATCAGCAGCGTTCCGATACCTTGTCGCTGATAATCGGGAAGAACTGCGACGGGCGCCAACCCCAGAATCGACAAATTGCTAGGACATTTCCCTGCAACCTCAACTGGACTGAAAAAAAGGTGTCCGACAATGCGATCGGATTGTACGGCAACGAAGGAAAATGTAGATGGTATTCCCCGCAGTCGATCGACTAAGTTTGCCTCAGTTTCTCGATCGAATGCTGCAATATTAACTTGGCGAACTGCCTCTAGATCTTCTAGCTTTTCAGTACGAATATCCATCGCGATATTAATCAAACTCGATCTTAGGAGTGATTGCGGGGAGTGCGCGCGCCAGCAGATGCTCCAGCCATTGATGCAACTAAACCCAACAAGGAACCGAACAAAAACGACCAACCAGCCTTTGCAGCATTGCCAGCAATATTCCGAGCATCTTGAGCAGATACGTTAGGAGGTTGATTCGGCAAATTTACCCCCCCCTGTTGCGCTTGATTAATCGCTTCTCCAGCATTCGCAGCGACTACGCCAAAGGTTCCAGCCACGCCATTTGCTAACAGCCAAGAGCCAATTGTTAAGGTAGTTGCCCACAAAATTGCTCCGTTCAAAAGTGCTGTGCTGCGGTTCATTGGCCCGCAAGCGCGAGCAGTTACCCAACCGCCAATACCCAAGCTAATTAATAAACTAATAATTGACCAAATACCGACGCCGGTACCGACGCTGCCGGCTATACTGCGGGGAGCTCCTGAATTCGCAATGTTACTCAGCCCGATCGCAGCACCCAAAGCACTTAATACCAATTGCGAGCCGATCGCAATTACCAAACCTGAAAAAATCGGACCCCATCGCACTCGATCGTGGTATTCCATGACTGAATTTACCACCACTGGTTCGGTAACAATGTTATCTACAGGTCTATTGACGTATGACATAGCTTTTTCCTTTCCTGTGTTTCTTTACAGTTGCGTTACTTTTTAACAACATTCCATCTAAGCAATAATTGTGGTTGAGATTGATAGAATCTATATCTGCCTGGGGAAAGAACCAGTATCTATGTCTGAAGAAAGAAACGAACACTTCCTCATAGCTGCCGGTGCGCCCACCAATGATGTCGCGAATCCCTGCGAAGAAATCTCGCAGGGCGTTTGTGCCGTAGACAACCTCAGCAGTGACAATTCCGAGGTAAGATTGAATTTCTGTTCCTTGGATGATATCAGTTGTTGTTATAATCATCAGTTGCTCTCGATCGCCAAATTTTTGAGTTTGTCTTGTTCTGTAGATTTACCAAATCTCACTCCTCCAAAATTCCTGGTCAATCCTAAGTTGTCTGTTTGGGAATCTGACATTAACTTGCTCTTTCATTCCACACACTCTTTGAAACAAATGGCCGTGCAAAAACAAAGTCTCTTGGTATTCAGTACGCTGTTGATAGCGGGATTCGCCGTCACTGCACCGCAGATAGCACACTCAGCAGAAACATCTGTGGAAGTTAACCCGGAAAATAGTTCAAATTTGGATAGTCTGTTGCGCAAAGGACGCGAGTTGGTCGATTTAGGAGACTATGGTAAGGCGATCGTAATTTATCAGCAAGCGGCACGTTTAGATACGGAAAACCCGCGCATTTTTTCCGGTATTGGCTATTTAGAAGCGCGTCAAGGCAACTATAAAGCAGCAGTGGAATTTTACAAGCAAGCTATCGGTCTCCAACCGAACAATGCTGACTTTCAGTATGCCTTAGGATATGCTATGGCGAATTTGCAAAACTATCCGGCGGCCGCCACCGCTTACCGTCGTGCCGCTCAACTCGATCGCAAAAATGTTAATGCCTTGATCGGCCTTGGGGTGGTACTCTTTCAACAAAAAGATTACAGCGGTGCTTTTAAAGCTTATCAACAGGCGATCGCTCTCGATCCGAAAAGTTGGCAAGCTTATTCTTCAATGGGTTTAGTATTAATCCAGCAAGGAAATTTTCCTAGTGCAGTTAACGTGCTCCAGCAAGCTGCCGAACTCGCTCCCAAACAAGCCAGCATTCAGTTAAAATTAGGCACTGCATTACTCCGCAGCGGCAACACTTCCGAAGGGGTAGCAGCTTTTGAAGAAGCTGCTAAACTAGAGCCTCGGAATCCAGAAGTGCAGTTAGAAATTGGCGAAATTCTCAAATCTCAAAATGACTTAAACGGAGCACTTGTAGCTTATCAGCGTGCTATTGCGGTGCGACCTAATTTAGTGCAAGCACACGCAGCAATCGGGGAAATTCAACTCGAAAAACAAGATTTCATAGGAGCGATTACGACTTTTCGACGAGTGATTGGGCTCGCTCCAGATCGAGCCGAAGCTTATTACAATTTGGGTACAGCACTCAAAGCGCGCGATCGCAAATCCGAAGCAATTCAAGCTTTTCAACAAGCCCTCGATACTTACCGCCAGCAAGGCGAAAATGAGGGTGTGCAAAAAGCAGAGGCTGCACTAAAGGCACTCAATTAATGATTTCAGGCTCTGAGGTGCGTCGATTAGCCTAGCTGTAAGTAATTCAGTGTTTGCGATCGGGTGCTTATTAGACATCTCCTAAAAAGAATCTTAAGCCATTCGATCGATGTAGGGGGTAGGGGCGGTGCCAAGAGAGCCCGCCCTTCTTATTGGGCGATAGTCTGTGTCCCCAACCCTCTTAGTTTGTGTCCA
>JAAUPI010000139.1 GCA_012035135.1 Microcoleus sp. CSU_2_2 | reverse complement strand
AAGAAATTAGGCGATCGCGATCGATATCGATCTGCGGGGGAGGGTGAAGCATTTGGACACAAACTAAGAGGGTTGGGGACACAGACTATCGCCCAAATGCTTCACCCCTACATCGATCGAATGGCTTCAGATTCTTTTTAGGAGATGTCTATTGAGGAGTCCAAAGAAATCGAGAAGGAAGCTAAGCAGAGAGGATTGACCGATCGCGTTAACGAGCTCTTGAGCGATCGGAAGTTTGAAGGCACATTTATTGCACAATCATAGCGAATATTCTCGCATCCAAGGACGCAAACCCAAAAAAGTAAATAGACCGATCGCTCCCATCAAAATGGGCATTTTAATTTCAAACCCATTTAGACTATTAAAGCTAGCCGCGATCGCCCGATCGAATTCGGCTTTGTTAATGTCCATTGTCTGACTGTGGGCTTTTTAGGAGATATCTATTGGTTGAACGGCGGATGGCGTCGCATCGAGCTTGTAAGGAGGGCGATACACTCGAATTGCCTGAATAGGAACTTGTCCATTAGTTTCAGGGATGATTTCAAGGATGTGTTTGGAGTTGCTCAAATTCTGAGCTAATGTTGTAAAATACTCCCGACTTGAATCCGTAATTTGTGGGGCAACATATGCATCAACAAACATCGGTTTCACTTGCCACGAAATTTCAAAACCTTTTGGTGTTAGCTGTTTGGAATATTCATAAGAATTTTTTAACCACCAATTTCTCGGTTCAATGACAACACGACCAGAATTAGACACAAATAGTTGCTCGTTTGTACCGCTACCATCGTAACCTGTTTTTGAGCCAAAAACGTCAAATTTAAACTTGCTAGAGTCGCTGTTAATCTCAGTAATTACCGCTTTCCAATCTTCGATAATTAGCGTTTTCTGACTGGATACTTGGATAATGGCAGGCCAACCGACGGCAAAAGCTTTACTAGGGCGCGTAATCGCATAAAGTTCGGGAAATTCTGAGGGTTGTTTGCCATCGATCGTAATTTTAGCAGAAGTTGCTTGACCGCTGAAGTTTTTATCGGCGATCGCATCTATTCTATTACCTTCAAATTCTAAAACTAATTTGCCATCTTTCCAATTGACATCTCGACCCACTTTATAGGTGCGTACCAAATCTGCCGATGGTTTAAACTTTGAGTTGTACCGCAGGTGAGGTTTTACGAGAGCAGCTAACAGGAAATTTCCCCACTGATTGAGGTGAATGTAGTCGCTCAATAGCTGTTTTGGCTGCAAGCGATTGTCTTTTAAATACCGCCGCCAAGGTTCCCGAATTTCCGCAATTTCGCAACCGTATTTATCGGCCAATTCAGGCAGGAATTTAGTAGAATGAGTGTTGTGCCATTCGTAGGCTTTGACTGTCTCTGGATCGTCGTTGCTACCTGTCGGCATCCAGTGGATATGGTCTGAATGCAGCAGTATTTCGCTAGCTGTACGGCGACGGACATTGGCAATTATTGCTTCGTAATCTTCATCTCCTCCATAGACGTGGAAAATTAGCAAATCGGGATAAAAAGGATACAAATCGTGTTCGCTAGGACGGATTAAAATCGGAGCTGCAAATCCTCCCATCGCCCGATTTTCAATGGTCAAATCTGCATTCGGAAAGCGCTTTTTTAGGTCGTTAGCTACATTTTGCGACCATTCTTGTTCGGTGATTGATTGACCGTAAAAGAGGATGCGTACTGGTTTGCGATCGGTTGGAGTGCTAGCAGCAAGTAATCCCATTGTCCTTTGAATCTTAGCTCCAAAAGCAGCTTGATTTTGAAGGGGAGCCGGTAGCGGAAACGGTGAGTCTGCTGCTATTTGTCTGAATGCCGGAAATAACAGGAAACTCAAACATAGACCAACTATCCATAAGTAGATATACTTCTGGGATTTTTTGGTATCTTCTTTAGGTTTTGCCATTTTTTTATATGGGTCAACATTTCAGATCTTACTGCTTGCTTGCACAAATGGCACTGTCACAATCCACTCGACTCGTAGGGTGCCCCGGATGAATGTCTTAAACTACGATCGAGGATTAGAGAACTGACGCACTTTACTATATATGCCAGTTACATCCAGGACTGGTAAATAGTTGACAATGTAGTATCATCCGGTAAACAAGCCCCTGGATTTCTCCGTAAGGTCAATTGTTCCATCTACAATATAAAATCGATCGATCGTGACAAAGAATGATACGATTGCAACAGCTCGATCGCAAGTAAAATGGATTACAAAACAGCCCGCAGTTTTCTGATCGACCAGGGAACCGCCCTCGAAACCAAGAAAAACCCAGACGCCTTCCTGATCCGTCTCAAACAAGGTCAACCTCCCGTACCGGGACAGGTGACATCGATATTATTAGCTTTAAAAATATTATTTGACAGCTTGCAAGAATCTCCAATGCTCGATCGGCAATTAATCTCGGCACTGCATTTACTGTCAGTAGAAAGTTTACTGGAATTTGAAGGCGGACTTCGCAAAGGAGTTTCTTGGCCGCCGCTGCTGAAAGAAGACTTAAATCGAATTGCGATCGGCGTCAAAAATATCTTTTCCGGCGTCTGGCAATAAACAGTTGACAGTTGACAGTTGACAAATGAAGAAGAAATTAGATACCCGACTTCTTCAAGCAGTCAGGTATCTAAGTATTCGGTCTTCTTTTTACCCTGAGAGAAGTCGAAGGGTCGAAAGACCTTTTTCCTTCTTCCTTCTTCCTTCTTCCTTCTTCCTTCTTCCTTCTGCCTTCTGCCTTCTGCTATACTACTCCCGAAAGCTTTCCAGCGATGCCAAAAGCCCTGGCAATCCCCTCAACGTTGCCTTTACCAAAGCTTCATCTTTATAAACTGGCGATCGAACAAGGTGGATACGATTAGTAGCGGAGGTTTTAGAACCTCTAAATCCCCGATTTCCGGTTTTGACCAACTCTAAATTTCTGGCTTCTGGTGTCAAGCAAAACATAGTAGTATCCTCAATTAATCCCTAGGGTTGCCCCGCAAAATTTCTCAGCGATTGCTCGATATTTCCATTGTTACTTAGAATGGTAATAGAGATGAAAGGATGAAATAATTATTCACGATAGTCAGGGATCGAGTTAAACTACATAACAACTCTTATTAATTTGTTACAGGCAATGTCGGTTTCATCCGATCGCCCACAGCGACACAAGCAGCAGCAACCAAAAAGGCGATCGTCCCAATAAATGCCACCTTAACAACAGCAACCGCCCCAGGTTCTCCAAACACCACAGAGTACAAAGTCATCCCCAGGGAAAAACCACCAAAATAAATCCCCACGCCCAATCCTCCCCGCAATGGAGGTACGAGAGACAATGCAAAAGGAACCGTACCATTAGCAACCAAACTATAGCTAAAAATTACAGCCATCACGATCGCACTCATCGCCAGAGCCCCTTGACTGAAAGCCATTACTAACAGTAAAACCGCCGTTGTCGCCAATCCGCCCAACAGGGCGCGTTGATTGCCTGCACGCACCGCAACCGCCGCCGCCGGCAAAGAAGCAAAAGCCAAAGCAAAACCAACTCCCATCATGAGCAACTTAATATCAATTCCTGGAATTTGAGTTGCCAAAACATCAGGCAAAATCCGTTCTGCCATGGCCCGACTGCCCCAAGCTACTGCCATCCCCGTGACTGCAATTAAAGCCAATGATAAGATAGAAATGCGATCGTCTATTCCAGTATCCGATGGCAATTCCGACACCGTAGCATCAGGATTAACCGATCGCAAAAACGCCACCGCAGCCAACAGCGCAAAAGAACCAATTGCAAAAGTAAAAGCAGGCCCCAAACCGAGAATAAAATCGCTTGAAACAGGCTTTATAGCCCTGATCAAGCCCCCCACCAGAACTAACAAACTCATAGCTTGAGGCAACTCTTTTGGTGTCGCATATTTCCCCAAAAGAGACACTGCGGGCGATCGAAACATCGCCATCGCCACCGCCCAAGCCACTATTACCACAGGCAAAATCAAGCGCCAAAACGAGGCTGGATTTGCCAAAAGAAAAATGGCAGGAATCATGATAAATAGTACCGACGACAAGATAGCACCGACAACAATTATCGGAAAACGAGTTCCCATCCACTGACGCTGCTTGTCAGAAAGCCATCCTGCCAGAGGTTCGATCGCAACGGCCAAAGCATCTTCTAAAATTGCAATCGCCTTGTCGAAACCCGGAAAACCAAATCCCGCTAAAAGTTGAGGTACATACAGTTGGTAAAGCATCCAAGTCAGAGTAATTGCTCCCTGCAAAACGGCTACGCCTCCCACTTGCCGCCACAAAATTAAAGACTCAAATTGAGATTTTTTCATATTAATGTTTAACAGCATTTTTGCCAAAATTGAATTATTGGTGATTGGTGATTGGTGATTGGTGATCGATCGTCATCTCTTCCAAGAGCTAAAAGCTAACAGTTAAGAAACTAAGAACCCGCATTTTTTAACTCTTCCTCAAGCATTTTTTGGTAAACTTTCGGCAAACTAGAACTCATAGAATTGGTTTCAATGCCATAGCCCAAACTAGTCCAAGTTGGCGACAGCATTCGCAATACCTGACTTAATTTTTCCTCACGTAGCATCTGAGCAATATCACCTTTCCAAGCTTTACGATCGCTCAACCAAGCATAAACCACAGCATCCTGATATTCTGGCTCAAAACTGTAACCTTGCCACCAGACAAAATTAGCAGGCTGGGGATGATAGCGCTTAGCCTTATCCTTCCAAGTCGAACTCAAAAATTGATATCTACCCGCAGCCGTAGTACACTTACCCCGATTCGGGCCATTCACAATCGTCACGCACCAGTCAGGATGGTGACTCAAATCCAAAATATATTTGCCACCATAAACAACATGATAAGGTCGAGAAACATTCGACTCGCTAGCAGAAATAGTTCGCATCAGCGCCCGAATATAAGGATCGCCATTTTTCATCGCCAGCGGTGGCAATTTGCGAACCTCACTTGTTTGCGGAGATAACGACGGCAAACCTCGCAAATTGACAGCCAAAAAAACAGCGCCACTAATAACAGCGCCGATCGAAAGTAGAAATCCGAGGATTTGAGTTTCCGATCTCCTCAGCAAACCCGCTTTTTTGCGGCGGAATTTTTCAGCTTGCAGGAAACTCATTTCCATTTCATTGATTTCGGCCAATTTTTGAGCAGCCCGCCTCCGGCGCACTCGGAAATCGTGTTGATATATCGGCGCTGCCAACAGCGTTAAACTCGACAAAGCCCCTGCCAATCTGAGCAACCAAAAATCGAATTCACCGGCGATCGCCACATTTGTCAAAGTCGATATACCTGTTAGCAATTCTCCCAGATTGAGCGATCGCGCTGGCCAATAAAAAATAGTCATCTGCACCAACAGCGACAAATTAAACGCTAGAAAAATCACTACTAGAGCATTCAAGCCTTCCCGCAAGTGCGATCGAATACCAGTATGCCTCCGCTTGAACTTGCGCGATCTGCCAAAGTGGCCCGGTAGCAGAGTTAATAAGGGATTTAAGATTGTGACAGCGAAAAAATGACCAATAAAGAACAAAGGCAATTGAATCAGCCAAGCCGTTAGCAGTAGAGTCAGAAAGCCAATATCGTCGCTGACGAAAGCAATGCCCCTGTTGACTACCAAACTAAAACTCTGAGCGAGAGCAAATGCCCTTAACCACGAAATCGGATAGGGGAGCCAAGCCGGCCACTTGAGAGTTTTCATGCTGCGGTAGAGAAATCTTAACGGCGTATTAAGATTTTGCCAGATTAGGTGACCTGTTCTACAAATTGCGAGAAATGGGGATAAATCCTGAGGCAATTTGAAACTGAATTATCTCTAAAACGGTTTAATTTAACAGGACTTATCCACTCCGAATAAAAAAACCCGGTTTTTTATCGAATCTACCACCTACAGCGGAGTATTATCGCAAAAACCTGGTTTCTGGGCTTCCACTCCGACCAAGAAACCCTTTTAAACTCAAGCCGCAGCTTTATCTAAAGGCAGCACTTCGGTGAGGTATTTGTGCAATTGATCGCCTTCGACTACTTCAGTTTCTAACAGCTTCTGCGTAATTGTTTCCAACAATTCCCGATTGGCTTTCAGAATATCCAAAGCGTGCTGGTGAGCAGTTTCGACGATTTCTTTGACTTCTCGATCGATCGCCTCCGCAGTTTGGGCACTTACCGCACGGCGCGCATTTCCCATACCATCGTTGAGGAACATTGCTTGTTGGCCGCGATCGTAAGCAAGAGGCCCCAAAACCTTACTCATCCCGTAAGTTGTTACCATTCTCTCTGCTAAATCAGTCGCCCTTTGCAAGTCGTTGGAGGCGCCGGTGGTGATGCTACCGAAGACAACCTCTTCAGCCGATCGCCCACCCAACAGTGTAGCAATCTGACCGCGCAACTCCGATTCATCCAACAAGAAACGGTCTTCAGTTGGTAACTGCAAAGTATAGCCCAAAGCAGCCATACCACGCGGGACGATCGAGATTTTCGCCACTTCGCCACCGCCAGTCATCACAGCACCAACCATGGCGTGCCCGACTTCGTGGTAAGCAACGATCATTTTCTCTTTTTCATTGAGCACCCGGCTTTTCTTTTCCAGGCCAGCTACAACGCGCTCAAACGCCTCATAAAAGTCTTCCTGCGCTACAGTGAGACGCTTGTTACGAGCCGCCAACAAAGCAGCTTCATTGACCAAATTTGCCAAATCTGCGCCCGAAAAACCGGGGGTGCGAGTGGCGACGGCCTTCAAGTCAATATCCGGGCCCAACTTCACTTTTTGAGAGTGAATGTTCAAAATTGCTTCGCGGCCAGATAAATCCGGGCGATCGACTAAAACTTGGCGATCGAAACGACCGGGGCGCAACAAAGCAGCATCCAAACTTTCCGGGCGGTTGGTTGCAGCCAGCACAATTACCGTAGTATTGCCCGCCGCAAAACCATCCATTTCAGTTAATAGTTGATTGAGAGTTTGTTCGCGTTCGTCATTACCACCGAATGCGGCATTAGTGCTACGAGATTTGCCGATCGCATCCAATTCATCAATGAATATAATACAAGGAGCCTGTTTCTTAGCCTGCTCGAATAAATCTCTAACTCTCGCAGAACCAACGCCGACAAACAGTTCCACAAACTCCGAACCGGAGATGCTAAAAAACGGCACGCCAGCTTCACCAGCTACTGCTTTAGCTAACAGAGTTTTGCCAGTTCCCGGAGGGCCGACTAACAGCACGCCCTTCGGAATTCGCGCGCCAATTGCGGTAAATCTGTCGGGAGTTTTCAGGAACTCAACAACTTCAACCAATTCAGTTTTAGCTTCTTCTACTCCAGCCACATCAGCAAAAGTAATCTTCGCCGATTCGCCTTCCACGTAGACTTTAGCTTTGCTTTTGCCGATCGAGAGCGCGCCCTGTGGCCCGCCACCGCCCCGGTTCATGAAAAATTGAAAAATCGCCACAAAAATCAGCGGCGGGATTACCCAGCTCAAAACACTACCGACCCAGCCATTTTTGGCCGGAGGAGTTGCCGCAAATTCAACGCCTTTTGCTTCTAAAAGTTTAGGTAATTCGAGGTCAAAAATTGGGGTAGTTGACAAAATTTGACCGGGTTTGTCGCCTTCGCCTTTGAGTTGGTAGCGAATTTCATTTTGACCTACCGAAGCTCTAACTACATCTTGTTCTTGGACTTGATGGACGAACAAGCTGTAAGGCACTTGCGGAATTTGGGAGCCGAACCAACTCGGCAAAAAGATGTTTGCCAGTAGAAACAGACCTGAGAGCAATAACAAGATATTGCTAATCTGGCGAAAACGAGGGGGTTGGGGCTGGTCTTTAATCGCCATTGAAAGCTATCATCCTTTGATTTAAAGCACTTTTATTTATTCATTTTGTCATCAAATCCGCAAATTTTGTCAGTCGGGTTTCCTCACTTGCTTAGGTCGGTTAACCCGTTAGCACGGATTTGCTATTATTAATTATCCAAGATTGAATCATGGTTTTGAACCCGATCGCTAATAGTTCGATCGGCTCTCCTGGGATTGTGGTGCAAACTGTATCTTAAGCTACAAAATTCTCCCGGTGCAAGTATTGAAACTCATACCAGGAGTCATATAGGCTTCACTTATCACCGAATACCCAGGAGAGCCATTTTTGCATAGGTTGCGAACCGGGCTTTTTTACAGTCAACAAATAACAAATAACTAACTGTCAACTGCCTGCCCTGAGGGTAGTCGAAGGGTCAACAGTCAACTGTTTAAAATATGTTTCAAACTACTCGCCGCCGCCTTGCGATTTGGTATACTGCTGTTACTGCTGTATTGTTACTATTATTTGCTACTGGTTTCTATTTCTATGTTCGCAATACTTTAATCGATCGCATAGACGATACTCTCAATCACGTTGTGGAAATAGTAGAACGATCTCTCGTTATCGAACCTCTAAAAAAGCCGATCGGCTCTTCTGATATCTTGTCGAAAACTAAATTTCAAGTGAATGTCCAAGCCAGTTTTCGAGACAGCACAGATGCCGTAGAAGATGACCACATTGATTTAGAATGGTTCAGTCCTACAGGGGAATTGCTGTGGTCTACTTTATCGGAACCACTGAATATTCCGATTCACGCTAATCGCACGGGAGAAACGGTTTGGGTTAATCATAAGTTGTGGTTTGAGGGAAGAGAAAAGAGGGATTTAACCGCAGAGGCGCAGAGGGTAGAAGTTGGAGATTTTGATGGGGATTTGAATGCAAGTTTGGAGGAGAATCTCGATTCGATCTCCCAAAACACCGATCGCGTTTCGACAAAACCGGTTAGCATTAGTACAATTCAAAACTATTCCCTAAGACAGGTGACGCAGCGAGTGGAAATCGGCCGTCAAGTTTTGGGATATTTGCGAGTCAGCCATCCTTGGTTTGAAGTGACAAAACCGATTCGCCAATTAATTCTCGATTTGATTTTGGGTGCGGGTTTAACCTTAATTTGCGTAGCAGCTATTGGTTGGCTGCTGTCGGGATTGGCAATGGAACCAGTGCGAGAATCTTATCAGCGTCTCAAACAGTTTACTGCTGATGCTTCTCACGAACTCCGAAATCCGATCGCCATGATTCAAACTAACGTGCAAGTAGCTTTAGCGGAACCGGATATCGAACCGCAGCAACATCAACAGCTACAAGTTATCGAACGCCTAACCCGCCGTTTGGGGCGCTTGGTTGAGGATTTGTTATTTTTAGCCAGACAAGACAGTGGCATCGTACAGCAGCAGTGGATTGATGTTCCCCTCGATGCTTTGCTGATTGAGGTGATAGAAGAACAACTGGCGATCGCCACAACCCAAAATCTCTCTTTATGTTTAGAAATAGTCGATTCACCCGACACTGAAGACAACTTTACAGTATTGGGAGATTGGGATCAATTAGCTCGACTGTTTACCAATCTCGTCAGCAACGCCGTGCAGTACACGCCTTCGGGAGGCGAAATTCAAGTAGAATTGCAGCTTGCAGCTAAAAGCAAAAGAAATTCGCCCATGTTACATCCAGCAGTGCAAGTAAAAGTAACAGACACCGGCATCGGCATTTCTCCAGAAGCAATCCCACACATATTCGATCGATTCTACCGCACCGATCCCGCCCGCACCCACCGCAGCGCCGCCGGTTCCGGTTTGGGATTAGCCATCGCCAAAGCCATTGTCGAAAATCACCGCGGCCAAATCCACATAGACAGCCAACCCTCTAAAGGTACCGCCGTTACCGTTATCCTCCCCGGTATGAGAGGGGGAGAGGGGTAGAGGCAGGGCTGTTTCATTCTCGGTTGATGGGTTGATGGGGAGAGGGGGAGAAAGCCAGAAGGGTTGACGAATTTTGATCTGGGATCGAAATATACAATTTAAGTGCACAACTGAATCAAAAAAATCTACCCCTCAAACCCTGATTGTTCCTACCTCGCGCCCAAACCTAACTATTAAAATTGAATTCCGCCATAGATTAACATAAACGTTGTTGGAAAACCTCGATCGAACTCGTGAGGAGTTATTTATGTTTCGCCACAATTTACCGTTCAAAAAAATCAGCTTGCTAGCAGCCACCTGCGGGGGCTTACTCGTCACTCTCGCAACACTTTCCCAAGCCGGCGGCCCCCCGCCCCAACAAGGAAAACCCGTTTCCCAACCCGAAGCCACTCCCGCAACTGGAAAGCCCGTCAGCGAACCGAGTCCCACCGCGAGTCCTAGCCCCAATGGGATGCCTCCCACACCCCAAGATCCCCCTCCCCGCTTCCCGATGCCAAGTGGGCGAGTGACGCCGATGGAGGGCATGGTAGCAATTAAACTGGTGAATACCACCAATGCCGTGATTAATTATCAAGTGGTAGGCGTTACCCAACCACGCACTCTGGGTGAACAATCAGAAATTGTGCTCAAAAACTTGAAAACGCCACTCACCCTTACTTACCAGCGCCCAGACGGGGGATTGCTGCTGGTTCGCCCCCAAGCAACCGCAATGGCGGGAATGTTGCAAGTCAGTTTTGGGGCCACAACTGACTTGGGCGTTGATACAAAATCAATGGAAGTTCAGGAAGATGGCAAGGTAATTTTGAATTAGGTTGAGTGTTGACTGTTGGCTGTTGATGGCAAAAAAGGACACGGCATTGCCGTGTCCCTACCCCCAAAAACAATCGATTGCATAGCAACGATTTCAATCTCCTAGTGACAAAGGAGGTAACTTAGTAAAAGGTAAATCCTCGTTGACTGCATCAATTTCTTCCTGTTCTCGCTCGTTGATTTGACCGATATAAGACCTGAGAATTTGTGCCAGACGGTTGTTATAAAATCGGTGCAAACTATAATTTGGTGTAGCTGGAAAGCCACGCCGTTTTTTGTGTCGCCCGCCCGCACCGGGATCGAAGCTTTGGATGCCCCGATCGATCGCCCATTCGATCGGTGTATAGTAACAAGCATCGAAGTGCAAGCAGTCAATTTCTTGCAAACTGCCCCAATAACGCCCGTACATTCGATCGCCCTTATACAGACAAAAAGACATTCCCATCGGCTGTCTGTCATCTTCCTTATCGTAGGCCGCTACAAACAAAACGCGATCGCGATAATTGTCGTGCAACTGTTCAAAAAACCGCTTAGTCAAATACTTACTTCCCCACCAACCGAATTTATCGCAAGTATTCTCATAAAAAGAGTACATTTGCCCAAACATCGCTTGGGGAATTTCATCACCCGTCAAAGTTTTCACGAACAACCCCGCTTTTTCAACAGCTTTGCGTTCGCGTTTGATATTGCGGCGCTGGTTGGCATTAAATGCGCCTAGATAGTTGTCAAAATTTTGATAGCCTTGATTTTGCCAAATATAACTGTGGTGCAGCCAAGCGCTAAAACCGTGGTTTTCCATTCTTTCGCGCCATACCGGATCGACATACAGGAAATTGCAACCAGAGATATTGTGCCGATCGCAAAAATGGTCGATCGTACTTACCATTATGCCAGTTAACTCATCTTCATCTTCCCCATCGGCAATCAAAAATCGATAGCCTTCCGCCGGAGTAAACGGCGTCATTCCCATCAATTTCGGATAATATTGAACTCCCAAACGTTGAGCTAAATCGGCCCACTGATTATCGAATACAAACTCGCCGTAACTGTGACTTTTGACATAAAGCGGCGCGGCGGCAATCAACTGTTTGTCTCGCCAGACTGTCAAGTGATGTGGCAACCAACCGTTTTTACCTGTCGCACTACCAGAAGTTTCCAGATTGTTCAGCCAATTCCATTCCAGAAAAGGCGTTTTTAGCGGCATCGCCAAAGCATCCCAGGAGGCTGGCGAAATATCTGCTATTTTAGTAATCCAGGCTACAGAATATTGAGGTTTGGGCTGTTTCAGCATAGGGAGATTTGAGCGTAGAGCGATCGAGCTTTATTTAACTTAATACAATCTCCCCTGCAATCTCAAAGTGCAGCCCACTGACGCAACAAATTAGCATAGGTTTTAGAAATCAAATCAAACTCAGCGTTTTTGCCAGACTTCTCAAACAACATCTGACGCGCTGTATCCAAATCGAACAGAATTTCACGTTGAGCAGAATCTCGAACCAAGCTTTGCACCCACGTTACCGCAGCCAGTCGGCTCCCTGCTGTCACAGGTTCCACCCGATGCAGCGTCGTCGAAGGGTAAACAATCATTGAACCTGCCGCCAGTTTATAACCCTGTTCTCCCTGGGAACTTTCAATCACCAACTCGCCCCCATCATAGGTTTCTGGCTGACTCAGAAATAGCGTCAACGACACATCAGACCGCATCAATTCTGATTTTCCCATGACTGCATTATCAACATGAGTCCCATAAGACATCCCCGAATCATAGCGACTGAACAAGGCTTCCCGAATCACTTTTGGCAGCACTGCCATTTGAAACAGTGAATTCCGCTGTAGTGCTTGCGAGATCAAGGTTTTCAGATGTTGAACGGCGGCCGAGCCATCATCTTGAAGTTGAGTATTGTGTTTAACCAGTCGAGCGTGCCAACCTGCTGTCGTTTTGCCATCCACAAAATTTGCGGTGTGCAGGAGGGAGTTAATGGCATCTAAGTCTTTGGCAGTCAGAACGTCAGCAATACAAAGAATCATTTAAGGTTTTTGACGGAATGTGGTTTTTCAAAATGAGAGAATCATGCTAATGTTATACAAAATTAATGCAAGTCTTTATCATTATGGGAGATTAGTTCCAGAGATTAGACTAGGCTGTATCTCTGATGAATGTTTAGGGTTAGAGGTCAGGTGCAATATTTTACACGATCGGTTGTTCATTTAGTTATTGATATTTGTGAGTGAGTTATGAACGTGAAGTCGAATGCGGTAAAAATTTGGGTAGGTGTGGGAGCTTGCGTTCTTTCAGCAGCAACTGCGATCGCAACTCCTGTTCGTTCAGTGGATGCAGAACTCGATCGACTATCGGTTACTCAAAGTGAGATTCCAGTCGAGAAAACAGCGAATGCTACGGGCTTCACCATTGCTCAAGGCGGCGAAGGCGATGGCAAGCCGGAGTTTGTGGATAAGTTGAGTGGTGCTCAATTAGTCAGTGCGCTGCGTCAAGGTGGCTACATTATCTTCTTCCGTCACGCTCAAACCGAGAAGGACTACGCCGATCAGGTGAGCGCAGTGATGGGCAAATGCGACACGCAGCGAATGCTTAGCGAGGAAGGCTGGAAGCAATCGCGAATGATTGGTGAGGGCTTTGAGAAGTTGAAGTTGCCTGTGGGCAAAGTTTATTCGAGTGAATACTGTCGCGCTTGGCAAACGGCGGATCTAGCTTTTGGTCGCTATGAAAAAGTGACGGGCCTCAACTTTCCCAAAGCCGAAGAATACACCGAAGCTCAAAAAGCCCAAATGCGAAGCGGGATAATGCCGATGTTAACGGCACTTCCAGCAGCCGGAACCAACACTGTAATTGTTGGGCATGATGATGTATTTGATGCTGCCACTGGGATTTATCCTGAGCCGCAGGGGATGGCTTACATTCTCAAACCAACAGCAGACGGCAAATTCGATATTGTTGCCAATATGTTGCCTGATGAGTGGTTAAAACTGCCACGTTAGTCTTTTGTCTCTTGCAAGTGACATCTGGCATCATTGTCAATAAGATTTTTATCAACAGGCATCTTGCCTGTTGCTGACAATGGTGCAATATCTCAGTTCCCAGCGAGGCAGAGCCTCTAGACATGGGTTTCCAGGCTCTGCCTGGGAACCAGTTAAAATGTAGGGGCGGTGCCCCCGTGCCCGCCCTCTTTCTCTCTCTCTAGGGTTCGATCGACCCGATAATGCAAAAACACCTCACCATCCACCTGTTTAACCACCAAAAGTTCCAATTTCGGAGCAAAATCCGCCAAAAAACCTTTCCCTTCAACAGGAGTCGGTGCATCCGCGCCGCCCAAAATTAGCGGGCAAACCGTCAGCCAGAGCTCGTCTATCAAGCCAGCAGCGAGCACAGACGCGACGAGTTTTCCGCCACCCAAAATAGCCAAACGTTTGATACCGAGACTTTCTAGCTGTTGAAACGCATCAATCCAATCGATTTCTCCCTCAATGGTGTTAGCGATTAAAGTGCGATCGAACTGACTGTCTTGCGTCGGAGACGGAAACGGCATTGCCGTGTCCCTACAGTCTTTCATTGGGTAGGGAAACGGCATTGCCGTGTCCTCTTCTTTCGTCGGAAACGGCATTGCCGTGTCCTCTTCTTTCGTCGGAAACGGCATTGCCGTGTCCATACAATCATTTCCAGTTAACAACCAGCGCGGAACTGGTTGCTGAAAAAATCGCCAGTTAGGGTCAAATTGGCGCGATCGCGAACACACAATTTGCACCGGTTGTGGGGGCTTTCCTTGGAGTTTCCTTTGTTTGAGAAAATCCGGCGAAATCACTCTTATAGTGGTGCCATAGGCGCGTAAAGTGCCGTTTCCGAAGAGAACTGCGTCACTGGCGGCGACTTGTTGTTCAAGGTGGGATTTGTCGTTAGCTGAACCGAATCTGGCGGCAGTGAAGGCGGCGTCTGTAATTTTGCCATCGGCACTCATGGCGAGTATTACTGTTGTGTGGGGCATTCGATTTGGGATTTGGGATTTGGGATTTTAGATTAAAGATTTTAGAATACAAAAAACCCGGCGGTTGAAACCCCTGGCGGACTCGCGGGCGAACCAAGAGGCCTTCCCTGCGCGGACTAACTAACAAATTAACAAATCGAATTCGATCGCACATAAATAATTGCAAAATATTTGGTAATTGTGACTGATTCATGGGGGCTGGGAGAAGCATTTGGGCGACAATCTTTAACACAAAACCAAAAATTTCATATCCAAATGCTTCGCCCCGGCCTCACGCGAGAAGTTCGATCGCAACAAAGCTTTTTATCAAAGCGAAATATTCGGTGACATCACACATAGAGAATTGCCAAATATTTGGTAATTGTGACTGACGCATGGGGGCTGGGTGAAGCATT
>JAAUPI010000138.1 GCA_012035135.1 Microcoleus sp. CSU_2_2 | reverse complement strand
AGACAGGCTTTTATCAGCTCTCACTGTTTCTATTGGCGATAAAACTTCAGGTTCTACTGAAGTCCGAATCACATACAAACCGTCAAGTGCTGCTTCGCTTTCAATGCTTTGGGTGTTTCTTTCATAAATTCTGGCGACGATCATCGCCAATACTAATATGCCACGAGCGCTGAGCAAAAAGTCTGAAAACAATCTTAAGATACATGGGTACGCTATCGGATGTGACAAGCTGTTATTCACTTATAGCGTCAGGGTTTGCAAGATTTGAACATCCCCTCTACTGGGGGAACTTCAGATTAATGGTATTGGAGTCAAGGAACAAACTTTAGAATGGGCTGACATCAATTTACCCATTACCTATTACCAAATCTAAAATCGGGTGAATGGTTGATTCACGATAAAACCCAGACACCTATTGGCATCTGGGTTTTTTTATAGTGCTATTTGACAAACAGAACTGGAAAATTCTATTTGCGCATCAAGTTTAGCAATTCTTTGGGAGATGCTAGTAAGTCGATCGCCACAAAGAAAATTTGGCCTTGGGGATCTAACAAGAACCGCCACGCAATGTTCATGCCCACATTCGCGCCGAACCAAGGAGTTTCGACAGTACCTGTGACTTTAACTTGGCGGTAGCCATCTTCTGCGGGTTCGGATACGCCTTGCTTAGGCATCATCTTGAGTCCGACACATTCTTCCCGCATATAGTTGAGGATAGCTTCGCGACCCACAATCGGTTTCTGGAATGGTGGTTGCAGGGCACCTTCTTCGGCAAATAAATTGACGACAGGAGTGAAGTCGAAGGCGTTCATGTTGTCAATGTAGCTGAGCACTGTTTGCTCGCTGATGCCTTCAATCTGGGTTTTAACCCGCTGCTCTACAGCGGTGGGAGTGCTGCGGGGAGCCGAGCGTTTGCCGTATTCTTGGCTAAAATCAGGGTCGTAGCCCATGTGAACTACGGTGTTACGAAGTACGGTAATTTGCTGACCGGGATCGAGTTGTTTGATGGTTTCGAGGACTGCGGTGGCTTCCGGAGACATTTGATAGCCAGCAGGGATGGGAGCGACAAGGCCTTGTTTCATCAATTGTCCTAGCTCGTACCAGAAGCCGAGTTTGGTGTTGACGCGCAAGGATGTGTAGATGCGGCCGATGGTTGTGTCAGCATTGCTGGCCAGGTCGAGCATAGTTTTGCTCTGAGCAGCCGGCGACATTTGCTTAATTTCGCTCAGGATGCCTTCGACAAGCGCCATGCTGGCTACTCCTGGGGCGGCTGCCGTAATGGAAACGCCCATTTCGGTATAGGCATACCATAGCAAGGCTAGTTGATCTTCAACGCTGAGCTTGTAGAATGCTTCGGTGGTAGCCGGAACAACGCTAGCAATCTCAGTGCTGGAGAAAATAGATTGAGCCGATTGAATACTAACTGCCATGTGTATTTTGTGAGATTCGCGGTTTTAGTGAGGTACGGTCGTTCGCGAACTTTTATCTCCCTTGATTAAAATCATGTAACGTTTTGTTACAAGTTGCAAATATAAATTATATATTGCTTAGTTACAAAACTATAATCAATGGTTTGGCAAATTGCGATCGGCGTCACTAGGCTGTGTACCGAATTAGTTTATAGAGCATGGGAGAGGGGGAGAGAGGGAGAGGGGAGAGCATAGTCAATACAAAAGATAAATATTTGCCTGGGGTGAAATGAAAGCGCCAATTAGCAGCATTGTGGTGAAGCAAAAATCCCTAGAGTTGGGATTTCACAAGGTGGGGATAGCCTTGGTAGACGAGGGCGAGAACACTGACGAGGAGAGACAAAGGTTGCAGAGGTGGTTGGATAAAGGCTATCAGGCGGATATGGGATGGATGGCTAACCCGAAACGTCAGGATATTCGCGCTGCCATGCCAGAGGTGAAGTCGTTAATATGTGTCGCCATCAACTACTATACGCCTCACCAAGCCCGGGCGGTTCCGAATATGCGAAAATCTCTCGCTACGGCTGGGGACGGGATTATCATAAAATCCTGCACAAAAAATTGAAGGTTTTGGCAAATTGGCTGCGATCGCAAGGCGAGGGAATTGAAGCGCGATATTATGCTGATACCGGTCCCATTCAGGATAAGGTGTGGGCGCAGCGCGCGGGGATTGGCTGGATTGCAAAAATGGTAATGTTATTTCGCGGGAATACGGTTCTTGGGTGTTTTTGGGTGAAGTTTTGACGAATTTGGAGTTAGTACCGGATGCTGGACATACCCAACATTGCGGTAGTTGTACTCGCTGCATTGATGCGTGTCCGACAGGGGCGATCGCCGAGCCTTTTGTCGTGGATGCCGATCGATGTATAGCTTATCATACGATCGAGAATCGAGCCGAAAAATTGCCAGACGAAATTGCATCTAATTTACAAGGTTGGGTAGCAGGTTGCGATATTTGTCAAGATGTTTGTCCCTGGAATCAGCGTTTTGCCCAAGCAACTGATGTGGCGGAGTTTGAGCCTTATCCTGAAAATATAGCGCCGACACTTGCAGAATTGGCAGAAATTTCCGATGAAGAGTGGAACCGCAGATTTACAGCTTCGGCATTGCGGCGAATTAAACCGGAAATGCTGCGGCGAAATGCGAAAGCAAATGATTAGGAATGAAAATTTAATAACATAAGCAAGCTATAATAAACAAATGAGTGAATATAGGAGTGATTCCCCCATTCCTAATTGTTTTTGTTCAATGATCGAAGTAATTATTTTTGATTTTGACGGTACTCTAGCAGATACGATCGATATTCTTCTGAGCATAAGCAACCGTTTATCAGCAGAATTCGGCTTTAAGTCTGCTACAAAAGAGGAACTCGCTCAACTGAGCAATTTAACTTCTTGGCAAATTCTCAAGTATTCTGGCATTTCTATCTTCAAGTTCCCGCTGCTAATTAGAAAGTTGAAAGCAGAGTTACGGAGTGAAATTCCCAATATTCTGTTATTTCCGGGGATTAAAGAAGTTTTATTAGAGTTAAAAAACAGCGGTTTTCAATTGGGTATTATCACATCTAACTCTAGAGAAAATGTTTTAGCTTCTATTGAAAAAAATGGGTTACAACATACCTTTCAATTTATTTACTCCGGCACAACTTTTGGCAAACATAAAGTGATTAACAGGTGGTTAAAAAAACACAATATTAATTCCGATCGAGTCGTTTATGTGGGAGATGAAATTAGAGATATAGAAGCTGCTAGAAAAACTCGAATAAAAGTAATAGCTGTATGTTGGGGTTTTAATTCTCGGTCAGCTTTGGCGGCACACAATCCCGATTTTTTGATTGAAAGCCCCCAGGAATTGATCGAAGTTCTCAGTAATCTGAATGAATTGTAATGTTGTTTTATGTAATATTGCGAATTGTTAAGTAGTAAAAACTTTGTGCGCGATCGGTTGAAAAGATCGATCGATGCTGATATAAAAGTTAATAGCAACATTCCTTTGTTCGTTCACCAAATTGGAACACCATTATGTCAGCATTTGATACTTTCTTAACTTTTAGTTTGGCTTCAATCTTCGCGGTAGGCACTTTAGCAACTTGGTTGCGCTTCACCAACCCGCCTTCTGCTAAACGCAATTAGAAATTCTAGTCCAGTCGGTCAACCAGGGGATAGCCTCTACAAAAACTGTTACTCTCCTTCGCTGCGTTTTAGTGCTGCTAAAACTGCTTGCTGGCTAACTGCTTGGTAAATTTTAGCAAAATGTTGCTTTAGCGCTTCAGATGCAGGGGATGATTTGCTACCGCTTCCTTTGGCGTCAGTTGCTAGGGGAATCGGCCCTAAAATATCTAAAACTGTTTCGCTGCTCGGTGGGGGTACAATTACTACTAGAGATGATTCTAGCTGCTGGTTGTATTCCCAAAACCGATCGACCTTTGGCCGTTGATTATTATGAGAAGTTGGAGAATTTTCACCGGAGTTTAGCTGCGTGTTTTCCTCTCCTTCCATACCCCGTCTTTGGCGGAGTGCTCTCAAGATTTGTTCTTTAGTTCTACCGCGGAGTTGAAACAGTACGAAAGGGTCTTCGCCAAAGCGCTCGCCCAATAAATAGTATACTGCACTGATGTGTTTGCAAGGGTTTTTTGGGTCGGGACAGCTACAGCGCGATCGAATGTCTGACAAGCTTAAAGGAAATAGCGTTTTTCCCGCTGCTGCAAATACATCTTCAATATTATGAGGCATTTCTCCTGCTAGTAGTTTAGCAGAAAAAATCGCTCTTTGCGACATATTTTCAATCACATAATCCCAATCTTCGTCGCTCAATGTATCAAGTCCCAAAGAAACTTGATAAGGTTTTGGCTCGCTACCTTGAACGATCGCTATTACTTCTCGATCGGGAAATTTAATGCTGAGAACTTTACCTTCGCGCGCGTATTGCCAACCGCGTTCTAAACGTTTTTTGAAGCGGTAGGTATTGATTAAGTCTAACCATTGTTGCGTCCACCATTCTCTGTCAATCATTTATTTATTTGGGAATTGGTAATGGGTAATGGGAATCGATCATTTTTATTATTATTCTTCGGTTTCTATAATAGCATCGCGATCGAGGATTAGTAAATTCCGAAGTTGGTCTGTATCTAGCTCGGTAATCCAGTTTTCACCTGCGCTGACTACTTGTTCCGCCAAAGCTTTCTTGCTTTCGATCATATCATGAATCTTTTCCTCTAATGTACCAGTGCAGACAAATTTATGTACTTGAACATTGCGAGTTTGACCGATGCGAAATACGCGGTCAGTTGCCTGATTTTCTACTGCGGGATTCCACCATCTATCGTAGTGAAAAACGTGAGTAGCCCGCGTTAAATTGAGACCTGTACCGCCAGCTTTTAACGATAATATCATAATCGGCGGGCCTTGGGGGTCGTGTTGAAAGCGATCGATCATTTCTTCCCGCTGCTGCTGCTTAATTCCGCCGTACAAAAACAGAATTTCTCGACCTAAATGCTGTTCTAGATGCGGCTTGAGCAGTTTTCCCCATTCCGCAAATTGAGTAAAAATCAAAGCCCGATCGCCCTCAGCCAAAACCTCTTCTAACATTTCCAACAACCGCTGCAATTTCCCCGATTCCTGAATCTTAATTCCCAATTCTTTCGGCTTTTCTTCTGCTTTCAAAAGCGCCGGATGGTTGCAAAGCTGCTTCAGCTTTACCAACAAAGCCAAAATCATTCCCCGGCGCTGAATGCCTGCGGCTGATTCTAATTCTGTTATTGACTCTTCGACTATTTTCTGATACAAATCAGCCTGCTGCACTGCCAGCCCGCAAAATACAGTTATTTCCTGTTTTTCGGGCAAATCTTGGATGATTGATTTATCAGTTTTCAGGCGGCGGAGGATGAAAGGGCGAACGAGCGATCGTAAACTTTGCAATGATTCTCTGTCTCCGTATTTCTCGATCGGAATTGCAAATCGGCGCTGAAAGAAATTGCGCGGACCCAAATATCCTGGATTTAGGAAATCTAAAATTGACCACAATTCTTGCAGTCTATTTTCCACTGGAGTTCCTGTCAGCGCAATTTTAAAAGATGCCTCGATTTGTCGCACCATTTTGGACTGCTTAGACTCAGAGTTTTTAATATTTTGCGCTTCGTCCAAAACCAATCCTTGCCATTTAATGCTTTGAATTTCCTTAGCATCCCGAAACACTAGCGAATAACTGGTAATGATTAAGTCTTTTCCCTCGATCGCAGCAGCAAATGCTTTACCTTTAACGCGTTTATCTCCGTGGTGGAGTAACACTTTCAGCGTCGGGCCAAACTTCCTGACTTCGCGTTCCCAGTTCCCCAATACCGATGTCGGACAAACTAGTAATGTCGGTGCTTCTAGGGCATTTTTTTCTTTTAAATGCACTAAAAAAGCAATTAACTCGATGGTTTTTCCTAAACCCATGTCGTCCGCGAGACAAGCACCCAAACCCCAGCGTTCTAAGAAGGCTAGCCAGCCAACTCCCAGGGCTTGATATGGCCGCAATTCTCCTCGGAAACTAGTCGGCGCGATCGCACTTACGACCTCATTATTATTTAAAGTATTCAACAATTCCTGAAGTTGACCAGTTGCTGCAAAATTCACCACCGGCAATTTTTCAATTGTCTGAGAATCGCCCGCAGCCAAACGCAAAGCATCTTCCAAAGAAAGAGTCATTTGCTCTTTGCGACTGGCAAAAAAAGTTTGAGCAGCTTTCACATCCGGTGCCCGCAATTCCACCCACTCGCCGTTAATTTCCACCAAAGGCGAATTCAACTCTACCAGCCTGTCAAATTCTGCCTTAGAAATTCGCTGTCCGCCGATCGACAATTCCCACTTAAAATTTAACAGACTTTGCAATCCGACTCCACCTTTAGCCGGAGTCAATTTCGGAGTTTCCGCTTGAATGCTCAAACCCAAACGACTTGCCCAACCATCTGTCTTGGTCAAACTCGGCGGCAAAACCACACCCAATCCGCTATCAGTAAACCGCCAAGCCACAGACTTGAGAAAATTGTAAGCATCTAACGGTTTTAACAAGCAAGATTGAGGCCGCTGTTCCTGCAAACTCGGTTCAATTAACGGATAAAGTTTTGAGGCTAAACCTAACCCGCTGAGCAAAGTTTCTTGAGGCGATTCTATGGTTCGCCCCGCATAAGCTAAACGCTCTACAGGGTTATTCCAGATAGTTCTGGCATCTACTATAAATTCTGCTTCATCTGCTGCTTGCAAACAGTAATTCAAACTCCAATTAACCTTGCCTGGGGACGGCGGTATCAGATGAAAGCAAGTGCGAAATTGACTTTGTTGAGATAATTGATTTTGCAGTGGTGCAGTCCAAGCATTCAGTTTTGTTGCCAAACTTTCTAAAGCCTGTGATTCGGCTCGAACAATCCCAGATTCTTGTTGCAAAGATTGCAGCCATTCACGGCTAGGAGAAACAGTTTTGATATCTAAATTTGAGCCAATAGCCGATCGCACTTGACTATCCACAACACTCCTCAAAAATCCTAAAACCAATTTATCCGCCCGCACTGGCAAATCCACCGCTAAAGGCAATTGACTCAATTCTTCTTCCTTCTCCTCTCTTCTTTTCCCCCCTTGGGGGTAGGGGGGGGTTGCCTTCTCTTGATATGTTCGACAAGCAGTTGGCATTTGCCTGGTAAAAGTAGCTAGACGAAGTTTGTCTGTAGAACTGTCTAGTAAAGGTTGCCATTTAGCAATAGCCGAACCATCAGACTGGATTTCTAATGCGGGTAAAAACTTGCATCTCGCCAACAAATCTAAACTCCACCTAGAAATGTGAGACCAAAAACGCAAATCGGAACCCACAAAAAAGTCTGTTTCTGTAACATTCAGAGGTAGTGCTTGTAAGAAACCAAAAGCTGTCTGAGGATTGAGAAAAAAACCTTCTACTTGCCAGGGATAGAGGTACAATTCCTCGGTTTCAGCAGGCACTGAAAGCGCTGTAGCTGAATGTTGTGGCATCAGAGTTGCGTTAGATTCTGAGATTTCTGTAGGAAGTGCGATCGCCCTCATCTCCCTACGAATCGCTGAGTTTTGGGCGGGGATTTGTGCATTTTCTGTTTTGGGCGATCGCCTAGTTTTTTTACCTTTTTCCTGTGGAGTTTCAGCGGTTTCGGGTAACTGCCAATTTAGTTTACCCGACTGTTGTAAGGAAGTCAGAAAAGTCTTTAACTCAGATTCGTTCATTGCCAAAGGATGGCGAAGATTAATCCCTGACGCAATAGTTTCGATCGCCCCAATTTTTCGCCAAGTTTCTCCCCAAATAAATAATCCCTCATTTTGGGTATTGAGTAGCCAACTACCATGTAAAATTGCCATTTTATTTGTGATGAGTTATTGATTATGAGTTATTTTTTATAAATTATTTTTCGGTAATAATGCCCATCCGATTTTAGATGGCCGATTTTCTATTAAAATTACCAATCAATTCTTTAATCTAAAATCCAAAATCCAAAATTGCCGCATACTCCATACCAAAATGAAAATTGCTCGTATAGCAACCGCGCCTGACGACGCCCTACGCTTCATCAACGGTTTGATTCCCGTACTATAACTGTCAACTGTCAACTGTCAACTGTCAACTGCCATACCACCTATTTCAGGCATTGGGCGATCGATCGACCGGACAATTGAGTAGACAATCTCAACAATACCTAAAAAGTATAATTGCTTACGATTTCGGCACTAGCACTCGATCGGACACGCAATTATCTCTGTCTTTTGGCTCTGGCTACTCTCTTCTCCTGTGGTTAATGTTACGATCCCGACAGAGAAAGAATGTGGTAGATAAGGAAGCAGAGCTACATGGTAGAAGAAATTGACGAGTCTATATCCTTTGATGGACGGGATATTAGGCTGAAGATTGGTTTACTAGCGCCTCAAGCAGGTGGTGCAGTTTTGATTCAGTCAGGTGAGACAGCGGTTTTAGTGACAGCCACCAGGGCCCAGGGGAGAGAGGGAATTGATTTCCTACCCCTGTTGGTGGATTACGAAGAGAGACTGTACGCAGGCGGTAAAATTCCCGGTGGGTTTTTGCGCCGGGAAGGGCGTCCCCCAGAAAAAGTGACTTTAACAGGTCGTTTGATCGATCGACCCCTGCGTCCGCTATTTCCTAGCTGGCTGCGAGACGACATCCAAGTTGTAGCAACAACGCTTTCGATGGACGAACAAGTACCGCCAGACGTTTTGGCGGTGACGGGCGCTTCGGTGGCTATACTGCTGGCAAAAATGCCATTTTACGGACCGATGGCCGCAGTCAGAGTTGGTTTAGTAGGGGACGATTTCATCATCAACCCAACCTACAGCGAAATCAGAGAAGGCGAGTTGGATCTCGTGGTAGCGGGTTCTCCTGACGGAGTAATCATGGTAGAAGCCGGCGCTAACCAGTTGCCGGAACAGGATATCATCGAGGCGATCGACTTCGGTTACGAAGCAACCTGTGACTTGATCCAAGCCCAGCGCAACATCATGGCGAAACTGGGAATCGATCTGGTAGTGGAGGAACGCCCACCCCTAGACTCGACGCTAGAAAACTTTATTCGCGATCGCGCCGAAGCCCCAATCAAGCTGATTTTGTCGAGATTTGAGAAAGACAAAAACGTGCGGGATGCAGCTTTGGACGAAGTTAAGGCAAATACAGTCGAATCTGCAATCGCCGAACTTGCCGAAGACGACCCGGTAAAACTAGCAGCCACCGCCAACAGCAAGGCGATCGGCAACGTTTTCAAAGACGTTACCAAAAAAATGATGCGCAAGCAAATCGTCGAAGAAGGCGTTCGCGTAGACGGCCGCAAGCTAGACGAGGTGCGACCCGTTTCTTGTCGCGTTGGGGTGCTGCCGTCGCGAGTACACGGCAGTGCGTTGTTCAATCGAGGCTTAACCCAAGTCTTGTCCGCAACCACCCTGGGAACTCCAGGCGACGCCCAAGACTTAGCAGACGACTTGCACCCGCAGCAAGACAAACGCTACCTCCATCACTACAATTTCCCGCCGTTTTCCGTGGGAGAAACCAAGCCCATGCGATCGCCCGGACGCCGTGAAATCGGTCACGGAGCCCTCGCAGAACGCGCCCTAGTCCCCGTGTTGCCTTCAAAAGAAGATTTCCCCTACGTCATTCGCGTAGTCTCAGAAGTCCTTTCTTCCAACGGTTCCACTTCGATGGGTTCCGTTTGCGCCTCAACCCTATCCTTGATGGATGCAGGCGTTCCCCTATCGCAGCCCGTCAGCGGTGCAGCAATGGGCTTAATTAAAGAAGGCGACGAAGTACGAATTCTGACTGACATTCAGGGAATCGAAGACTTTTTAGGCGACATGGACTTCAAAGTAGCCGGTACTGACACCGGGATTACCGCTTTGCAGATGGACATGAAAATCAAAGGTTTGCCCTTAGATGTGATTGCCGATGCCATCCGCCAAGCAAAACCAGCCAGACTGCACATTTTACAAAAAATGCTGGCAACGATCGACACTCCGCGCAAGGAAATGTCGCCCTTTGCACCGCGTTTGCTAACCCTGAAAATCGATCCAGAATTCATCGGTTTGGTAATCGGGCCTGGTGGCAAAACTATCAAAGCCATCACCGAAGAAACCGGTGTCAAAATTGACATCGAAGACGACGGAACCGTGACAATTGCCGGCAACGACGGCGAAAAAGCTCAGCGGGCTTACAGCATTATCCAAGGCATGACACGCAAGTTAAATGCAGGAGACGTGTATGTGGGTAAAGTAACTCGAATTATTCCGATCGGCGCTTTCGTAGAGATTTTGCCCGGAAAAGAAGGAATGATTCACATTTCCCAACTAGCTGACTACCGCGTTGGCAAAGTGGAAGACGAGTTAGCTGTCAACGATGAAGTGATTGTCAAAGTGCGAGAAATTGACAACAAAGGTCGGATTAATTTAACCCGATTGAATATTCATCCAGACGAAGCAGCGGCCGCCCGCGAAGCGTTGAATAAATAGTTGACAGTTGGTAATTGGTAATTGCTAGGGTCGTAATTGCTAATTGGTAACTGGTAATTAGTAATTAGAATTTCTAGTTGCTAATTAAAATTAAATCTGATTGTTTCAGATTTGATTTTTGAGTAGGGTGCGCGACAGCGACAGATCGAGTGCGATCGGCTGTGGAAGTTAATACAGTCGCGCACTTTACCCTCGGTGCTTGACTCGGAACTCTAGAGGCTGAAGCTCTTAACTGGGCGCAATCATATCATGTCCGGTCAATAAACCTTAATTAAGGATTGAGTGGAGAAGAGTCCGATCGGAGAGAGAGGTGGGAAAGTTAATTATGGGTAATCGACCGGACATCATACTAAAGTAATAACTGTCACTTCCGGCGGACAAAATAGCCGTCCGGGGGCGTAAGTTCCTAAACCGCGATTTACGTACAATAAATTATTGCCAACTTGATGCAAACCGCTGGCCCATTCCCAATGACTAACTACGCGATCGAAAATTGACATATAAGGAACCCAATTTCGCATTGATGGAGGTATAGAATAGCCAATTTTTCTGACCAAACCGTACAAAGGCCCGAGTCCTGGAATCACTATTTGACCGCCGTGAGTGTGTCCCGACAACTGCAAGTCAATCCGCCATTTTTGCAGTGTCTCAGCAGTATCGGGATTGTGAGACAATACAATTCGAGGAATGGCTCGATCGACCGATGCCATTACAGGTTCAGGTTGAAAATCCCCCGACCAAAAATCTGCGAATCCAATTAAGGCTAATTCTGGCCCCAAAGGATAGATTGCTTCGTTGTACAAAACCCGAATATCGGCGCTATTTAAAATATTAGCAATTTCTGTTTTTGCTCCCGGACAATAGTGGTCGTGGTTGCCAAGAACGGCGTAAATTCCGACTCGACTTTGCAAGTGTTTTAATCGCTGCACTAAGTCGTAAATGGGTGCGGGTTCATAGGTAATAAAATCGCCGGTTAAGCAAATTAGGTCTGGTTCAGCTTCATTTGCTAGTGCGATCGCTTCTTCTAGCAACCATTCCGACAGCCGCACCCCGTCATAGTGAAAGTCAGTAAGTTGGACAATTTTAGTACCCGATAAATTGGCTGGAAGGTTGGCGATCGGTATTGTTAAATAATCTACCCGCAGTTTGCCAGTTAATAACCTGTGCATGAATCTAAGGTTTATTGACAGAGCGCAAATTCTAGTTTAGCAAATAAAAAGACAACATTGCCAATGCAGAAACCAGGTATTTACATAAAAAATATATAGCCTTAGATTTATAATCTTTTTTTTTAATAAAAAAATCTCAAACGATCGCATCAGCTCGATATTTGACAAAATCGCGCGATCGTATATTTCCGAATCACAGGCTGCAATCTAAACAAATCCTGACCGACTTCAGTTTCAATTAGCGATCGCCCACTCAATGACTCCAAAACATTCATCAATACCGAACTAGATATATCCAACGAAATTTCATCTCGCAATCTGCTAAACGAAATCGGCTGGTTAATTACAGCCAACTGACATAGTACCTTGACTTCTACATCAGTCAAGCGATCGAACATTTCGCATAAAACTCCTTCTACTTGACCCAAAAATACCGTACCAGTTTTGAGAAAATCCGAAGTTTTACCAGCAAATAGATTGACAACCGTTGCTGAAATCATCCACAGCGCTAAAGGATTTCCCTCGTACCTTTCAATAAAATCATGCCATTCTTTTTCCTCAACCAACTCTCGATCGAGGAGAATTTGTTTGGCTGCTTCATTGGTCAATCCACCTATTTTGTAAAAGCGAACTTGGCGAATTCTAGTTGCCAATAATGAAATTTCTTGAGGTTTTTCGGAACTGGTAAATACCACACAGCTTTTATGGTTCAATTGGGCTGCTTTTTGGAAAAATTTACCGTAATCTTGATATCCCTCTCGGTATTTTCCAGCTAATTTACCAGTTTCCATAATTGCTTCGATACCGTCAATTATTAGCAAACATCGGTGCAGGTTCAAACACTCGATTGCCAGCGAAATCGGATCGGACGGTGTTGGCGGCAAATTCGTTTCCTGTTCATTACAGATGAATTTAATTATTTCGGTCAAAAAGATATTTAATGACGGAGTTCGATCGAGACTGCGCCAAATAATGCGATCGAAATCGTTCTGAATTTGCTTTCCCAGCTTCACAGCCAGAGAAGTTTTGCCAATTCCCCCCATCCCGAACAGCGCCACCAGCCGACATTTATCGGCGACAATCCACCGCCTTAGTTCTGTTAATTCTTCTGTACGTCCGTAGAAAATAGATACATCCGGCGCTTCTCCCCAATCTTGTCTGCAACGAGTCTCGACTTCTGGCAATTTTGTCGTTGGTTGTGTAGCCGATGATGAGGATCGATCGTATTCCTCGAATACATTCCTAAAGCTTTTTTTACTGACTCTTTTCCCTAATTTAGATGACAGAATCCGCCACAAATCCGAACCCACTTCCTTGACATAACTGTCAGTACAGTTGCACTCCTCGGCAATTTTCTCGTAAGTCTTGCCTTCAAAAGCCTTCTCAAATATTTTTTTTTGCAAATCGGTTGGAGATTTCTTGGTCTCTGCAAGAAAAGATTCCTCTGCAAATTCCAACGCCGTTTTAAAGTCCATGCTGGCAAGTTATACAAAGATTACCCTTCAGGATAACTCATTTTGGGCTCAAGTGATAATTCTGCGTAAGTCCTGTTTATGTTAAATTGAAAAAAAAATGAATTACAGCAGAACAATTCCAGCTATTTTGAGTGCTACGATCGCCCTTAGCACCATCGCTCCGATCCCAGTTATATCACCTCAAATCGCCCTCGCCTTAACCGCCGACGAAGTTAAAACCGTTGTTAGAGCCATTACCGTCCGCATCGAAGGGCCAAAGGGCGGTTCTGGAGTCATCTTAGAAAAAAAAGGCAACACCTACTATATCGTCACCAACTGGCACGTTGTCGATAAACCTGGGGATTATCGCGTTATCACTCCCGACGGCCAATCTCACTCTGTATATTATAGCCTGATTCGGCGAATGCCCGGTGCGGATTTGGCGATCGTCCCCATCAGCACCCCCCAAAGCTACCCTCTCGCTCAATTAGCCAATTCTCCAGCAACTCCGGGAAAAAAGGCGATTGTCGCTGGCTGGCCAATATCCGGCGGTTCCCTCCGACAGCCGATTTTCCTCGCTACCGAAGGTGCGATTACCGGCCGTCAGACTCCTTTACAAGGTTATACCTTGGTATACAATAACTTAGTGAGAGCGGGCATGAGTGGCGGCCCGGTACTCGACGATACGGGGCGATTGATCGCCATTAACGGCATTGTTAAATTGGAGGAGAATTCGGATAAAATCGTGGCGGCGGGGATAGAAACTAATACTTTTATGAAATGGCGATCGACTGTTTCGCTGCCGCTAGTCGCCCAATCTCCAACCGCCACAACTGGGCCAACTCCGGTTAATAATTCGCCCCGCAAGACTGCAAGTGCGATCGCATTTACTGCTACAAATACTCTCAAAGCGCCTTCTGAAGTAGTCAGTTCACTTTCTCTTGGTTCTTCCTATTTTGCTACAGGAAATAGCAACGGCACTGTTTCTGTTTGGAATTTACCAGGCGGGGAATTAAAAAGTACGCTGCGGGGTCACGGGGAAGCAGTCAATGCAGTAGCAATGAGTCCAGATGGCAAGATTTTAGCTAGCGGTAGCGATGACAAAACTGTCAAAATTTGGAACTTAGAAACTGGTGCAGTTGCACGCACTTTTAGCGGGCATATCGGTGCTGTTTCTAGTGTAGCTTTTAGTCCAGACGGTCAATTTTTAACTAGCGGTGGTTGGGACAAAACGATTAAAATTTGGAATGCGAAAACGGGTGAGTTGGTACGGACTTTGACCGGGCATTCTGGCTTAGTAAATACTGTTAGTATAAGTCCAGACAGCAAAGTTTTAGCTAGCGGTAGTAAAGATGGTTCGATTAGGTTGTGGAATTTAGCTAGCGGACAAGTCATTCGGACGATCGGCGGGAAGAATTTGTCTGTTTTATCAGTAGCTTTTAGTCCCGATGGCAAGAGTTTAGTGGCGGGAAACAGCAACGGCACAATTGGTTTATGGAATGCAGGAAACGGGCAGTTGATTCGGCGTTTGAGTGGCCATACAGATGGGGTTTGGTCGGTGGCAATTAGTCGCGATGGCAGTACGCTGGTTAGTGGTAGTTGGGATAAGAGTATTAGGCTTTGGGATGTGCGATCGGGAGATTTGAGAGGTACTTTGAGCGGTCATTCTGGTTATGTTAGTGCTGTGGCGATTAGCGGGGATGGGAAGACGATCGTGAGTGCTGGTTGGTTGGGGGAAGTTAAGATTTGGAAAAGGAGTTAAGATTTTTTTTAACCGCCGTCAATCTTTCTTGAATCTTAACATTTTTAGCGGTGTAAAAAGGGCTTTCGCCCTTATACTTAAGATGAGAATGAATACACAAGCTGGAAAGTCTGGTATTTAATACTCACAAAAAGGTACGCGGGGACTCCGCGAAACCAAGGGCATTGACCCTTAGACGCTTGAGGAGCTTGTTGAAAGACAAGGATAGCAGCCTACCA
>JAAUPI010000137.1 GCA_012035135.1 Microcoleus sp. CSU_2_2 | reverse complement strand
TTGAAAGACAAGGATAGCAGCCTACCATTTTTGGCAACAGGATTGCGCCCAGGAACCCTAGTAATAGGGATATTAAGACCGCAACGTCTTAAGAATCTCAGTGTCTTTAGACCTGAGAGTGTCAATCTACTTTGATAATTCGTGGCTGCCAGTCTGCAACTTTTGTTCCTGTTAACAATGGTACAAATTCAGCGACTTTTTCCGGCCCAGCTTGTTGCAAAGCACTCAATAGTTTAGCACTGTCTCCCAGCAACTCTTCAACAGCAATTCCTGCATAAATAGGCTGATAATAACTCAGCCGATTTATGCCTTCTCCCAACAAGATTACTGCCCCGCGCCAGTTTTGATTGCCTAAATGATAAAGCGCGACGGCAATTTGCAATATTCCCTGATAAAACTTTTTTTCTGGCTCCCCGGCTTCCATCCACAAAGCCTCTAGTGTGTCGTGACAGGCATAGAATTCTTGGTTATTAAATTGGGCGATGCCTTCCCAAAACTCGATCGGCATTTCCTCTTGCATTCTTATTTAAAATTTGAGATTTTGCATTGAGATGGGGAAGTTTTTGGAGTAGGCGGATCTCATCAAAATTCAGACCAAAACACCCGCCTACTTAACTGACTACATAGTCTCTCTGATAGCTTGAATCTGATCCATGCCAATTTCCTGCTTGGTTCCAGCAAAATCATTATCTGGGGTCAGAAATAACATACAATGACACTCTTTGCGCTCGCGCATCGGAATGCAGGGACAGTTCCAGTAGGTAGCTTTTACTTCGGCTTCCTTGTCTTCGTAGTGGCGACAAGGGCATAAGGGAGCGCCTAGTTCGTCTTTATGTTTTGCTAGTCCTTCAATTACTACAGCGGTGACAGAAGGCTCGGAACAAAAGTAAGTGCCGGTGCGCTTGGCGTAGGTTTCGGAAAAATTCTTCATCGCCTCCAAAGTTTTTTCGTTGGAGAGTTTGGATTTTTCCGTTGTATTCTCTGTTGTGTTCTCTGTTGTGTTCATAATTAAGGATCGGAGTTGAGGATGTCACGAGCTTTTCATTATTGTACCGCAGAGTGTGATTTTAAACACTTGATATTTCACTCTACTTATAGGAAGAAAAAACTTGACAAAAATTGAGTTTTAGGTTGTAGGTTTGTTACCAGTTTTTGCCAGCCTCGCGCCGTAGAAACTGCCAAATGGTTCGGTTTTTTGAGCAATCAAAAGATTTTGGGGCGCGATCGACCTCGCCAACCATCCCCCAACGGGGATAAAAATGAGATAAAATAACACTGCCCCGTCCTTGTTACTGGCATCTGATGGCAATTTCTCCGAACCGTAGCATCCGCAAAATCGCCTCCCCCTGGGCTAACTTGGCCTGCTGACACGGAGTTAGTTGGATTAGTCTTAGAATTAACCCCTAGCGCTGCTAGTTATCTCTACGCGCAATATGCTATTGGTTTGCACGCTTGGTTGTTAGGTCAAATACAACAAACTGACCCAGATTTATCAAAACTTTTGCACGACGAACAGTCAGAAAAAGCGTTTACTATTTCTGGATTGGAAGGTGATTTGCTGACTTCTGGCAAAGATTATAAACTTGCGTGCGATCGAATTTATCGCTGGTACATAACTGGACTTTCCCTGCGAGTAGTTCAGTGGCTGAGTCAGTGGCTGCAAAATTTGCCAGAACAGATAGATTTGCGAAATGCTCCCCTGTTAATTCGCTCTTGGGATATTGCTTTTCCTCCGACAACTTACCAGCAATTACTGACAGCAGAAAACTTCGGACAGTTAACAATCAAGTTGAGTTTTACAACTCCAACCAGCTTTCGTAGTAAAGGACATCACTTTCCGCTGCCTGTTCCTGAAAATGTTTTTCACAGCTATCTGCGTCGCTGGAATAACTTTTCTGGGATGAATGTGAATCAAGAAGAATTTCTGAATTGGATCGATCGAAATGTCATCATTATCCGCCACAAATTGGAATCGCAAAAAGTAGCTGCTGGCAAGAAAGGTATGGTAACTGGTTTCACGGGGGCTGTGGAATTTGGGCTAGGGCGAGATGCTGGGGAACGCTCTGATTTTGTACAATTATTTTATGCTCTGGGGCGGTTAGCACCTTACTGCGGTACGGGGCACAAAACAACTTTTGGATTGGGACAAACGCGGGTTCAGTGGTTGGAAAGTGAAGCTTTACCAGAAATATCAATTCAAAGTGTCTTGGCGGCACGAATTGATGAATTGACTGAAAAATTTATCGCACTAAAAAAGCGTACTGGTGGGAGTCGCGCTTCTGAAATTGCTGAAACTTGGGCGACGATTTTGGCACGCCGGGAGTTGGGGGAATCTTTGTTTGATATTGCTGCTGATTTAGAAATGCCTTACGAAACGGTGAAAACTTATGTGAAGTTGGCAAGACGGGCATTAAAAACGGAAGATTAGGGGTAATTGGTAATGGGTAATTATAGAACCCATTTTACATCAGCTACTGTGACTCTTAGTAAATAGATAAATGTCGTCCCGCTGATATTTGAGTTGAAATTGGGGACTGTTTTGTAGTTGAGTTATTAAGTTATTTACAAACTCGCGATCGCTCATCCATCCAGGATAGCGCAGGTTTAGCAATACAAAATCAAATTCTGTTAAATTTGCAGGCGGGGTGTGAGCCTGAGTTAATTTTACCACAGGACGATGAGTTAAGTGCGGAGCAACATGGGAAGTGGTTAAAACATTGCCTTTGGTGGAAACGAGAGAAATTGCTGCTTTGGTAGCTTGCCAAGTGTCGATCGAATCTAAATAAATAGTCCAAAAATATCCATACTTTGCTAAAGCAACAAAACTGATTAACGACCAAAATACGATCGCTCTAGACAAGGAGAAATTAGGAATTGGCAATTTTTCAAATATTCTCTCTGCCTTCACATTTTGCTGATTTCTAGCAGCCAAACTGGAAATGACAGCAACTAATAAAAATGGTAATATCGGCAATGAATATTGATGGATCAAATCCCGCTGCGCCGGAATATCAGAGAGAATATTCATCGCTAACATCGGCACTGCACTAATTAAAGGTGTCAGGTGTTTCGGAGAAAGCCACCAAATTATCGGCAATACCAATAACGCTAAATATTCTAGAGTATCTAAAGAAAACAAACGCCCTAAAATAAGATTTGGTTTCAAAATCGAATTAAGAGCTATTTCTAAAACCGAACTTCCCAAATATCCATATCGTGCGACTCCAGCGTGTTGTCTTCCCTGATTAAAATATGGTATGACTGCCTGAGTAGCTATCAAGAACCAGCCAGCACCTAGAAATAGAGCGATGAGTCCACAATTACGCTTTTTCTCAAAAAATAGCAGCCACAAACCCATCGCAGCCACAGTTAAAGATAAGACAGCTTTGCAGCTCAAAACTAAGACAATAGCAGCACAGAACCACCTGGTTTTATTCAGGCGCGCTGCTAAGATTGCTGCTATCAGTGCCGGCAAGGCAATTACTTCTGGGTGGAAGTCGAAGAGATTGACATTAAATACTAATGGATAGAAGAGATAGACAAGGGCGATCGCCCCAGATATACTATTATTTAATCCGGCTTGACGTGCTAAACTCCAAGTTGGCAAAGCACCCAACGCTAGGGAAATTGCTTGCACCAATAATAGCCAATGAACATCGGGATATATTTTGTACAACAAACCCACGGGGTACATCACCCAAGCGGCATGATTTCCCATATGGTGAATTTCCAGAAATGAGGAAAACGGTGTTTGTCCCTGACCGATCAAATAGGCTACTTGGTCGTAAATTCCTAGTTCAAAAGCATTGGATTCAAACAGGGCATGGCGGGCGCTGCTGTACAGGAAAAATATTAGGGAAAAAATTGCGATCGCCCAAATTACCGGATTAGATTTAAAATATTTAAAATAGTCGCTGTTATTCATGTCCATCTACTTATACCAAGTTCCAACTTCTTGTAATAATCATGAGTGTTGAGTTTGTTGACGTTCGCTATGCCAGTAAGTAATACCAAATCCGGGTTACTTACCCCTTTTATAATCTCGTAAATGTAGTAAATGTAGGGTGCGTCGCTACGAACAACTCTCGTTGCTATTGGGAGATCTCATAGCGACGCACCATACCAATTATAACGGGGATGGGAAACCCGGATTTGGTATAAGGTGCGTCGCTGTGAGATAGTCACTTTTTTTAGGATTGTAGATGGCGATACACCCTACCAGCTACTGTTGCATGAATTTTGAGAATTAGTATGAATTGCCAATTCTCTGAAACAATAAAACATCATCTCGTTGATAACTTATCTTAAACCGATCGGCATCTTTAAGTTGAGAGGCTACACTCATAGCAGTATCCGCAGTATCGTGCCAAGGATATCGCAAGTTGAGCAATACATACTCAAATTCATTCAAATTCTGTCCGTTAGCAACCTGGTGTAGCAATTTAATGGTTGAACGGTGGGCGAGATGAGGTGCTAGAGAATTATCTGTTAAGACGCTGCTTCGAGTTTGAATTAGATTAATTGCCTGTCGCGTAGCTTGCCAAGTATTGATCGATTCTAAATAAACAGTCCAAAAATAGCCATACTTAGCCAAGATTAAGAAACTTAAAAGCGACCACAAAACTAATAATTTTGACAAATTAGCAAACAGCAATTTTCCCCACTTCCAACTGCGACGAATCCAAAGGCGACGAATCCAGATATGTTTAAAACTTTTAAGAGAAATATTTTTCGATACTCGCTGCCAAATTTTAGGAAGCCATTGGCGATGATTCCATACATAATTACCTGCATTTTTCCAAAAGTTATTGCCTCTTTCCTGCCTGTCTGCTAAGGTGGAAATTACAGCAGTTAATAAAAACGGAAATATGGGTATGGAATACTGATGAATCAAATCTCGTTGAGCCTCAATATCAGAAAGAATATTCATCACCAGCATCGGAAAAGCACCAATTAATGGTGATAGGTGGCGGGGCGATAGCCACCAAATCACAGGTAGAAATAACAAAATTAAATATCCAAAAGTATCTGCTGAAAAAATCCGTCCTGCTACTAAATTTGGTTTCACTACTAAATTAACAGCAATTTCAAACACTGAGTTTCCCAAATATTGATATCGTCCGACACCCGCGTGTTGTTTACCTTCATTAAAATATGGTACAATTACTTGAGTTGCTATCAAAAACCAAGCTACACCCAGAAATATAGCGATAAGTCCATATCGAGGCTTTTTTTCCCAGAAAAATAGCCAAATACCCATTGCTACGATCGTCAAGGATAGCACGGCTTTACAACTTAAAATTAATCCAATGGCAGCACAAAACCACAATGTTTTATTCAGCCGTGCAGCTAAAATTGCTACTAAGATTGCCGGCATGGCGATGACTTCAGGGTGGAAGTCAAAAAGATTGACATTAAATACTGCGGGATAAAGCAGATATACGGTGGCAATTGCGATCGCACTTCGTTCATTTAAACCGGCTTGCCGTGCTAAACTCCAACTAGGCCAAGCACCTAAAGCTAGGGAAAATGCTTGTACGAATAACAGCCAGTGTACGTCTGGATATATTTTGTAAAGTAAAGCCAGCGGATAAAAGATAAATGCTGTATGGTCGCCTAAAATGTTAATTTCCATTAAAGACGAAAATGGGGTTTGATTTTGAGAGATTAAATAAACCGCTTGGTCAAAAATTGCTAAGTCGTATGCAGTTGAATGAAACAAAGCGTGTCGCAGGCTGCTACAAACAAATAAGACTATCGTTGTAATGACAATCATTAAAAATATGGGATGGGATTTGAGGGATTTGAACGTCAGCATTTTCTTGATTTATAGCAACCGCCACATTGTTTAAGACATAAATAAACTCATGAATATATCCACTTTTGAGCCACCGTAAACGGTGTAACTGTCAACTGTCAACTGTCACCGATGCGTTTAAATAGCAGAACTTGGTTTTTTTGATAAGCCAATTGAAATTGAGAAGTATTTTTAAGTCGATTGGCTAAGTCATTGCCAATTTTTGCTGTATCGGGCCAGGGATGGCGCTGGTTTAATAATATGTATTTAAATTCAGCTAAATCTGTTTGGGGTGAAATTTGCGAAAGCAATTTGACGATCGGGCGGTGGGCAAAGTGAGGGGCAAGTCTATTATCTGTTAAAATACTACTTTGGGGTTGGATTTGTGCGATCGCTTCCCGTGTCGCTTGCCAAGTATCTAGTCTATTTAAATACAGCAAAAAATCTTTATACTCGCCTAAAAATAGGAAAATTATTAACGACCAAATTATCATTGTTTTTGGCAACTGCATTCCCAACCATAGTTGAGGAAGTCTGGAGATTGTCAAGGATAAATTGGTAAGTTTGGAATCCTGAAATTTTCCCCACGGTACAGATGGAGACAACAGTTGATGATTTGGTTGATCTTCTTCCTTTTGCCCGATTCCATCTTCCATCTTCCTGACATCCGTTACATAATCCGTTGCCGAACTTCCCTCTTCCTTCTTTTCCCTTGGGAGGGTTAGGGGGGGGGTAAATTTCTCCTCCTGGGGGTCGGGGGGGGTTATTCTTCCTTCTTCCTTCGAGATAACTGCCAACAATAAAAATGGAATTATTGGTACTGAATATTGATAAGCCAAACTGCGTTGAAATGGCAAATCAGAAAGGATATTGATTGCGAGAGTCGGGATGGCAGGAATTAGCGGTGTCAAATATCGCACTCCTATTTTGCTGAAGAATGGCAACAGTCCCCAAATTACGGGCAGAGTTAGTATAAATATATATTTAAATGTATCGAATGAAAGAATTTTTGCTAATACTAGCTGTGGCTTTAATATTAGATTGATAGCAATCTCTAGTACAGATTTACCTAAATAACTGTACCGCCCGACTCCTGCGACTTCGCTGCCACTAAATAAGGGTATAATTTTTTGGGAAGCAATGACAAACCAAGCGACTCCAAGCAAAAGTGCGATCGCGCCGCAACGTTGTTTTTTCTCGCACCAAAACAACCAGAAGCCCATCGCAGCAACGGTTAGAGATAAAACTGCTTTGCAACTCAAAACCAACAAAACAGCGCTACAAAACCACAGAACTTTATTTAAACGGGCTGCTAAAATTGCTCCCAAAAGTGCGGGTAAAGCAATTACTTCTGGGTGGAAGTCAAATAGATTGATATTAAATACTACCGGATATAACAAATAGATAAATGCGATCGCGCGAGATTGTACTTGATTCAAACCGGCCAAAAGCCCTAAACTCCAGCTAGGCCAAGCCCCTAGGGATAAAGCAATTGCCTGTACTAAAAACAACCAATGCACATCTGGGTAAATTTTGTACAACAAAGCCAACGGATAATAGATGACCGCTGCGTGATCGCCTAAAATATGAATCTGCATCAAAGACGAAAAAGGTGTTTGATTTTGGCTGATTAAGTAAATCGCTTGGTCAAAAATTCCCAAATCGAAAGCAGTGGATTGAAACAAAGCGTGTCGCAAACTGCTACACAAGAATAAAATTATTGCAGCAATCGCGATTGCCCAAAGCAAACTCGACGGTGGATGAGATCGGCTTTCTTCTACATTTTCCACGATTGAGACATTTCCGTTCTCACTCAAATCATCAAAATTAGACTCATTCCACATAAAATCTGCCACTACCTGACTGCTGACAATTCCCCGAATCATTCCTTCTTCCCTCTTCCCTCTTCCCTCTGAATTTCCCCCCTTGGGAGGGTAGGGGGGGTTGACTTCTTCCTTCTATTTAGTCGATCGCCAAATTGAATCCCCGGAATCGTATTATTAAAATAATCCACAAAACCTTAAAAAATTGTGAAAGCTATAACTCTTCTCGGCTCTACAGGCTCGATCGGCACTCAAACTCTAGATATTGTAGCTCAATACCCGGAACAATTTCGGATTGTCGGGTTAACCGCCGGACGAAATGTCAAGTTGTTTGCACAGCAAATCAGACAGTTTCGACCCGAAATTGTCGCGATTTGCGACGAAGATAAATTACAAGAATTGCAAGAGGCGATCGTAGATATCGATCCTCAACCTATTTTACTTGCCGGCGAGGCAGGTGTTGTCGAAGTTGCCAAATATGGCGACGCTAAAACTGTCGTCACCGGCATCGTCGGTTGTGCGGGTTTACTGCCAACAATTGCAGCTATTGAAGCCGGAAAAGATATCGCCTTAGCCAATAAAGAAACATTAATCGCCGGCGGCCCTGTTGTCAATCCCCTCATCGCTAAACACGGCGTCAAAATATTGCCGGCGGACTCCGAACATTCAGCAATTTTTCAGTGTCTTCAAGGTGTAGCTTCTGGTGGCTTGCGACGAATTATTCTCACAGCTTCCGGCGGTGCATTTCGAGATTTACCTGTGGAAAAATTAGCCACAGTTAAAGTTGCCGACGCTTTGAAACATCCGAATTGGTCGATGGGGCAGAAAATCACTATTGATTCTGCTACTTTGATGAATAAAGGATTGGAGGTAATTGAAGCTCATTACTTGTTTGGCATGGATTATGATAACATTGATATTGTCATCCATCCCCAGAGCATAATTCACTCGTTAATTGAGCTGCAAGATACGTCCGTTTTAGCACAATTGGGATGGCCAGATATGCGATTGCCACTGCTTTACGCCTTGTCTTGGCCGGAGCGAATTCATACAGATTGGGAGCGGCTGGATTTGGTGAAATCTGGCGATTTAACTTTCCGAGAACCCGACCATGAAAAGTATCCTTGTATGCAGTTGGCTTATGCGGCTGGACGTGCAGGAGGTTCGATGCCGGCGGTGTTAAATGCGGCAAACGAACAGGCAGTCGCACTATTTTTGGAAGAGAAGATTCAGTTTTTGGATATTCCCAAAGTCATTGAAAAGGTGTGCGACAAACATCAAAAAGATAACTGTCAAATTCCCGCTTTGGATGATATTTTGGAGGCGGACAAGTGGGCGCGGCAGGAAGTTTTGGCGGCGAGTGAGGTTTTGGACTCGCGGATTCTTTCTGTTCGCTAATTATACCAAATCCGGGTTTCCCATCCCCGTTATAATTGGTATGGTGCGTCGCTATGAGATCTCCCAATAGCAACGAGAGTTGTTCGTAGCGACGCACCCTACATTTACTACATTTACGAGATTATAAAAGGGGTAAGTAACCCGGATTTGGTATTATTGGGTAATGGGAACCCCCCCTCACCCCAGGGCTGTTTCATTATTATGATGCTGCCGAATTTGATATAACAACTGCCAAATAAAAAAACGATCGCCCTTTTTTTCAAAAGAGCGATCGTCTTGTTTATTTATTCCGCACTGACTAACAACAGTCAGCCACTAACAGCACATTTCAAGGCTACAAAACCTTGTCTACCTCATTCTAGAAATCTTGCGGTAACAAAGAACTTAAACGATCCAACAAAGGATCGGACTCCCGATGAGGAGCAACCTCAGGCTCAGAAACTACATCATCAACCACAGATTTAGTAGACTCAACTGCGTCAGGCTCTACTACTTTTGAAACTTGAGCAAAAGAAACCTTACTATCAACACTCCCCTGTAACTTCGACAACTGGGCGCTCAGTTGATTCAGGTGATGTTCCAGTCCCTCCAAACGACTTAATTCCTCAGCAGAAACATTGTGTTCAAACTCAGCAAATTTGGCCGCAAGTTCAGCAATACGCTCCTCCAACCGCTGAAAGCTAGGTGTAGAACCCGCCGACTCAGACACAGACACAGACAAAAACTGCCACAAAGCTTGCTTGCACAGATTGCTGAAAGTCTGATACTTGGTTAAAGACAGCTCTTTTTCAATAGCGGTCAGCAAAGTTTGATCCGCAGCATCTTCTGTAAACGCCACCGAGAAATTCACCTTATTTTTTGCCCACAGTGCCATAGGGTTCAAGCCTTAATGCGTTACTTAATCGTGGCTAACTGAGCCTCAGCATAAATAAACTGTCCTAAAGCATTTGCTTTCCGAGAAGGCTGAGCCAAGTGAGCCTTCAGACTTGCTTCTTTGAGCAATGGTTGGAGCACTTCCCAGAAAAATTCGCCGCCACCACCAGTCAGAACCACATCTGTGACCCGTTCCGGTAGCCATTGCACCAAACGTTCGGACAACTCGTTAGCGAAAGCCTCCCGCAAATCCTTAATAATCGGATCTAGATCGGTTGGCTTAGTAGCCCCTCTGGGACGGTAGAAACGTTGACCTTCCGGCTTGTTAACCGCTTCAAGTAAAGACAGAGATTGAGCATCTGCTCCCGGAATCTTTGCAGCAACTTGTTCGTAGAACTTATTCATTGCAAAGGAATCGCTCTTAGAAGCCGCCCGAGCGAACCGGAAACGATCGACCATCAACAAATCAGTAGTTTGGTGTCCGATATCGACCACAGCCACTGACAATTCCGGCAATTCCGGCGAAAACTCCTTGTTATCTTGAGCTTCGCACCAAATCAGGCTGCCGAACCCTTCCGGCATCACCCAAACGTGGCGGATGTCAATTTCCAAACGCTCGCCACGATACACCACAACGTGGGGAGAGCGCAGTTGGCTGATAATCTCTTCTTTTTCCTTCTCAAATTGCTCCTGCGAATAAAACGGCAAACCTAGCACAACCGCCAATTCACCCTTCATCTGGAAATAACCAGCGCAGGAAAAAACTTTAACCAAAGCATCCACTACTTTAGACTGGTCAGCACCGCCGAGATTAGCGCCAAAATCCGCAGCCAGTTGGCCGATGGCATAACCTTTGCCCTGGTACTCCAGCCACATATCCAACAGAGGGTCTGTTGCTTTCGACTCAAAGCTGCCGCCCCGCACCTTTTCTACTGGCATCGTAGCCACGTTGGCAGGGATGAAAACAACGCTACTCGGGTTGCGACTCGCACAAGCTTTTGTTGCCGTCCGACCCAAGTCAGCACTAATAATTGATTTGTGAGAAGCAATTCTAGTCTGCTGCGTCAGCATAGCCGAATTAGGAATAAGCTGTCTAGTTGTCATTGAAATGTATTACCTCACTGAGCTTCACCATTATCATGCCTTATCCCTTGACACTGCCGCGCTTAAAGACAGTGGGTTTTGCGGCGATTCTTCTAACTTTACCTAGATCGGTATTGAAATCAGCACCAAACATTATATTCGGGTCGATCGCCCTAATGGATTTTAGATTTTAGATTTTAGATTTTAGAGGCGATCCCACAGTCTGTACTGGGAGCATTGTAGGCTGGATGCTCGATCGCCTCCACCTGATCTTGTTGCCCTCAAGTGCATTGTTAAGTTACATTTAGTTAAGATTCTGAGTGTTAACTTTTATTCCGCTCCTGCGACACCGCGATCTTACCTGATTTGTCAACAATTCGAGGCCCCCGTATTTATGAAAATTTCTTGGCGAACTATACTACTTTGGACTTTACCCGTCTTAGTCATCGGCTTTTTCCTGTGGCAAGGAGCCTTTGCACCGTCCCCCGCAGAAATGACCAAGAATACCGCCAGCACTCGCCTGAGCTACGGTCGATTCTTAGATTATTTAAACGCCGGTCGAGTCACCAGCGTTGACCTTTACGACGGAGGTCGAACGGCTATTGTCGAAGCAGTCGATCCCGAATTGGACAATCACGTACAGCGGTGGCGAGTGGACTTGCCCTCAAACGCTCCGGAACTAGTCGCTAGACTCAGAGACTCCAAAATCAGCTTCGACACTCACCCACTGCGCAACGACGGCGCTGTCTGGGGAATTTTAGGAAATCTAGTTTTTCCACTTTTGTTAGTTGCAGGGCTGTTTTTCCTGTTCCGCCGCGGTGGCAACGTTCCCGGCGGGCCAGGCCAAGCGATGAATTTTGGCAAGTCCAAAGCTCGCTTTCAAATGGAAGCTAAAACCGGCGTGCTGTTCGATGATGTAGCAGGCGTTGAGGAAGCCAAAGAAGAACTTCAAGAAGTCGTGACATTCCTCAAAAAACCAGAACGCTTCACCGCAGTCGGGGCGAAGATTCCGAAAGGCGTGCTACTAGTTGGCCCTCCCGGAACAGGCAAAACTCTGCTGGCAAAAGCGATAGCAGGCGAAGCCGGCGTACCTTTCTTTAGTATCTCTGGTTCAGAATTTGTCGAAATGTTTGTGGGTGTCGGCGCTTCCCGCGTCCGCGACTTGTTTAAGAAAGCCAAAGAAAATGCTCCTTGCATCATCTTTATTGATGAAATTGACGCAGTGGGTCGCCAGCGCGGCTCTGGCATCGGTGGTGGCAACGACGAGCGCGAACAAACCCTCAACCAGTTGCTGACCGAAATGGACGGTTTTGAGGGCAATACTGGAATTATCATCATTGCTGCCACAAACCGCCCAGACGTGCTCGATTCCGCTTTACTGCGGCCGGGACGTTTTGACCGTCAAGTTAGCGTAGATACGCCGGATATCAAGGGCAGGTTGGAAATTCTGGACGTTCACGCGCGCAACAAAAAACTGGCTCCTGAGGTTTCTTTGGACGCGATCGCCCGTCGCACTCCTGGCTTTAGCGGCGCTGATTTGGCCAACTTGCTCAACGAAGCTGCGATTTTAACTGCTCGCCGCCGGAAAGAAGCGATTACGATGCTTGAAATTGACGATGCAGTCGATCGAGTTGTCGCAGGTATGGAAGGCACCCCGTTGGTGGACAGTAAGAGCAAGCGCTTAATTGCTTACCACGAAATCGGTCACGCGATCGTCGGTACGGTCATTCAAGCCCACGATCCCGTGCAAAAAGTGACGTTAGTCCCTCGCGGACAAGCCCGCGGCTTGACTTGGTTCATGCCCAGTGAAGATCAAGGTTTGATTTCTCGATCGCAGATTTTAGCTCGGATTACTGGTGCTTTGGGTGGCCGGGCAGCCGAGGAAGTAGTTTTCGGCGATGCCGAAGTTACCACCGGTGCCGGCAACGATTTGCAGCAAGTCAGTGGCATGGCTCGTCAATGGTGACTCGCTACGGGATGTCCGACTTGGGTCCGATTGCCCTGGAAGCTCAGCAGAGTGAAATTTTCTTGGGCCGCGACTTCACAGCGCGATCGGAATATTCTGAAGAAATTGCCTCTCGCATCGACGGACAAGTTCGGGCAATTGTCGATCATTGTTACGAAAATGCACGCCGAATTATGCGGGAAAATCGCACGGTAATCGATCGTCTAGTTGATTTGTTGATTGAAAAAGAGACGATCGACGGTGAAGAGTTCCGGCAAATTGTAGCTGAGTACACTTTTGTTCCTGAAAAAGAACAGTACGTTCCTCAACTGTAAAAAGTCAGGGCGAATATTCGGTAAATATTCAGGGCGAATAGAATTCGCTTCTACACAAACAAAGTCCGCCTGGGCGGACTGAAGAAATTCAACCCGCGCAGGCGGGTTTTGTCTGTGTAGAAGTTTCAACCGCCGAGTTAATTTTTGAGAAAGCAACTTGTAAATTGGCAATCGATTGACACTCTCAGGTCTAAAGACACTGAGATTCTTAAGACGTTGCGGTCTTAATATCCCTATTACTAAAGCTGATGAGTTTTCCGCTTTCCGTCCTTGTTTTATAAGCATAAAATGTCGATCGAGTTATTGTAATTATTGTAAGGTGCGTCAGGGGGCTGAAGGTTTTGACTGCCTACTCAAAAATTATCCCCCCCTGACGCACCCTACGGTTAGTTAACCGCGCACTCTATACTTGTTTAGGTTCAATCTAAAATCTAAAATCGGATGACAAATCCCACAGAATACCGACAAAGACGCGAACAACTAATGGCAAAAATTGGCAGCGGCACGGCGATATTTCGCAGCGCGCCAATGGCCGTTATGCACAACGATGTAGAATACGCATACCGACAAGATAGCGATTTCTTCTACTTAACCGGATTTAACGAAGCTTCAGCAGTAGCAGTGCTCGCACCCCACCACGAAGAACATAAATTTGTGCTGTTTGTGCAACCAAAAGACCCGGAAAAAGAAACTTGGCATGGTTATCGGGCAGGAGTAGAAGGCGCTAAAGAACTTTACGGTGCAGATGAAGCTTGGGCGATCGCCGAACTTGAGGAAAAACTGCCTAAATATTTAGAAAAAGCCGATCGAATTTATTATCATTTTGGGCGCGATCGATCTTTTGACCAAACAGTCCTAAATCACTGGCAGCGATTGATGGCAACCTATCCGAAACGCGGTACCGGACCGACTGCCATAGAAGACTCCAATATAATTTTACACCCGATGCGGCTGGTGAAAAGCGAAACAGAATTAGCATTAATGCGCAAAGCTGCTAATATCTCAGTCGCCGCTCACCACCGCGCACGGGAATTTGCAAAACCGGGCAAGTACGAATACGAAATTCAAGCAGAAATAGAACATACTTTTGGCTTAAACGGTGGCACTCCTGCTTATCCTTCAATTGTGGCATCGGGTAAAAATTCCTGTGTCCTCCACTACATCGAAAACAACTGCCAAATCCAGGAAAATGATTTGCTGCTAATAGATGCTGGTTGTGCTTGCGGATATTACAACGCCGACATTACTCGCACCTTTCCGGTTAGTGGCAAGTTTACTCCCGAACAAAAGATTATTTACGACCTAGTTTTGCAAGCACAATTGCAGGCAATTAGTCAAGTATATCCCGGAAATCCCTACAGCAAAATTCACGAAACAGCAGTGCGGGTTTTGGTAGAAGGTTTAATGGATTTAAAACTGTTGGTGGGCGATATTGAAGAGATAATTAAAGAGGAGAAATACAAGCCATTTTATATGCACCGCACTGGTCACTGGCTGGGATTAGACGTGCACGATGTCGGCGTTTATCAGTATGGCGAAAATCCTCAACTTTTGCAGCCCGGACAAGTGCTGACTGTGGAACCGGGGATTTATATTTCTCCTCATATTAAACCAGTAGAAGGGCAGCCAGAGGTTCCTGAAAAATGGCGTGGTATAGGCATTAGAATTGAAGATGATGTTTTGGTAACGGTTGATGATCGTGAAGTTTTGACAGCAGGAGTTCCCAAATAATTGCTAAATGGCGATAAGCTGTCGTGCATCTAGATCGTTTAGGGTATTAGAGGGTCCGATGGGGAGAAGGGGAGAGGGAAGAAGATTTAACCAAGTAATACCAAATCCGGGTTACTTACCCCTTTTATAATCTCGTAAATGTAGTAAATGTAGGGTGCGTCGCTACGAACAACTCTCGTTGCTATTGGGAGATCTCATAGCGACGCACCATACCAATTA
>JAAUPI010000136.1 GCA_012035135.1 Microcoleus sp. CSU_2_2 | reverse complement strand
AAATTAGGCGATCGCGATCGATATCGATCTGCGGGGGAGGGTGAAGCATTTGGACACAAACTAAGAGGGTTGGGGACACAGACTATCGCCCAAATGCTTCACCCCTACATCGATCGAATGGCTTAAGATTCTTTTTAGGAGATGTCTATTAGGCATGGATGCAGTCCTTCATGAAGATGATTACCTTGCCACCTCTGAGGGTGTCAAATTGCCATCAATTTCTACCTCGAAGGAAGTTCTACAGGTTCTTCGGAATCTCTGAGAAGCCTACACCTACCGCGATCGATCACAGGTGTGAGAGCGTCATATTTTTCGCTATCCATCCCCACCACATGGCGGATGGGACATTCCGCGAACGAGGTAAAGTACAGTTAAAAGTAGCCACAAGCTCATCTTTTATGGTCGATCGAGTGAGTAGCGGTTGTCTGATAGGGGTTTTGCAGAGTTCCCGGCTTATAGCGCTAAAAACTCTGCATTTTTGACAGGGAATTTAGTCCCCGTACCGTGTTCCTCTTTGGACTAAAATCACAAAGTTTCCATGAAAGCTGAGGGGGAATTTTCATTTAAATGCCCTACCGAGGCGGGTTACAGTATCTGAAGCCTAGGAATCTGTTGTGCGAGCAGATGGTGCGAAAGGAAGACTCACCTTGAGGCGAAACGGGTTTCTTTAACTCAATATTGACTTAACTAATATGTGGCATAAATCCTGCCTCCCTTTTCCTCCCCAACCTGCGCTGAGTAAGGCTCCAGTGAATTCCCCGAAATCAGCTATGGCCGAAATCTCTAAGGGGGAAGAAAGATGAAAACTGTTCTGATTGTAGAGGACGATTTGGTGAATGCTCGGGTTTTTTCCAAAATTCTAACTAAGCGGGGAGGCTTAGCCGTGAAACACACGGAAAATGTTGAAGAGGTGATGCAGATTGCTGCTTCTGGGGAAGCTGACTTGATTTTAATGGATGTGTCTCTTTCGCGTAGCGTGTATCAAGGGAAAGCAGTTGATGGGATTAAAATTACTCAACTACTTAAAGCTGACCCGCAAACGGCCGCGCTACCGATTATTTTGGTGACTGCTCATGCGATGGCGGGCGATCGAGAAACTTTTCTGGATCAGAGTGGCGCAGATGGTTACATCTCTAAACCTGTGGTAGACCATCAACAGTTTGTCGATCAGATTAAGGCTTTGCTTCCCCAAGAGTGAACCGAAGGAAGTAGTCAGTGGTTATTGGTGATTAAATCAGCAGACCAACGTGACATACTCCCACACTGACCGCTAGGCGGTACAGTGTGGGCTTCTCTTCCGAGCCGAAGCTGGTTGAGCGTTTTTGAGTGAGGCGATGCCCAACCCCACTTTTTTGATCAGAATTGCCGCATTTGTATCCCGATCGAGTTCCGTGCCACAGTTAGGACATGAATACCATCGCTCAGATAACTCTTTCGGGACTCGGTTGAGGCAAATTGAGCAATGCTGTGAAACTGTTTCCGTTGCCGTGCGATCTTGTGATGCAACCGAGCAACCTTGCCAACCAGCAGATTTCGGGCACGACCGCCTTTGTTGGCAGTCGATACCTTTTTAGATTTTAGATGTGCGATTTGAGATGGAAAACATGGGAGCGATCTAAAATCCCAAATCTAAAATCTAAAATCTAAAATAGATTAATCCTCGTCCTCGTCGAAGTCGTAACCGATGTCATCATCGTCGTCAGCGATCGCACCTAAGACATCATCATCGCCCTCAGTGACAAAATCATCCTCTTCAACTTCCATTTCTTCCTCAAAATCTTCATCGCTGTCGAGGTCTGAGCGTTCTTGAGCATCGAAACTGCTTTTGATCGTATAGTTATGGCGGGCAGTCCGATCGTCCAACACTACATCTTCTTGCAAGTCGCGAACGTCATCGTCAAACACGGCGCCGTCAATGGCATCCGAGGAGAGGCTTTGATCTTCGTAGGCGTTGAACCCGGTACCGGCGGGAATCAGGCGTCCGATAATTACGTTTTCTTTGAGCCCGCGCAGCCAGTCGGATTTGCCTTCGATCGCAGCTTCGGTCAGCACCCTGGTAGTTTCTTGGAAGGAAGCAGCGGAAATAAAGCTATCGGTATTGAGCGAAGCTTTGGTAATCCCCAGTAGCACGGGAGTGTAATCGGCTGGCGCCCCTCCGGTAATGGACATGGCTTCGTTGACTTGTTCTACTTGCCGCAATTCGACCAATTCCCCCGGCAACATAGTCGTATCACCACCGTCTTCCATCCTCACTTTGTTAGTCATTTGTCTCACAATCACTTCAATGTGTTTGTCAGAAATGTCTACTCCTTGAGACTGGTACACTGCTTGCACTTCGTTGACTAAGAATGTCTGCACTTGCTGAAAGCTTTCTAGGGCTGCTTCAAAGGTGGGTTGCCGTTCCTTGAGTACGTCAAAGAAGACTTCCAGAATTTCGTGGGGGTTGGCGGGCCCATCGGTCAAAGCTTCGGCGGCTCCCACGCGCTGACCGTCGGAGACGATCGGGTTTTGACCGGGTAGCAATGGATACTCTTCAATCCGGCCGTCGTCTTCCACGACTCTGAGTTCCACAATGTCGCCGTCGGTCGTTACCTGTGCAGTACCAGGACGCTTTGCCAAAATACAGGCTTCTTTGGGCTTCCGGGCTTCGAGCAGCTCTTCAATCCGTGGCAAACCTTGAATGATGTCTCCGGTTTTGGCACGCTCGAATACCAAAATGACTAAGTTGTCTCCTCGCTGTACTAGGTCGCCGTCGTCTACGTGGAGGACGGCGCCGCTGGATACTCGGTAGGGGCGGGCGACGCGCAGGATGATTTTGGCCGGCGCTCCTGGGGTTGCGGGCGGCACGACTTTCACAACTTGGCCCGATTCTTCGAGCATGATTCCGGGCGCAACTTCGGTACCGGCGACTAATAGTTGACCGGGACTGACTGCGGGAGTACCCGCAACGTCTATGGTGACGGAATCGGCGTCCCGCATCACTAGCAGGCGGCGGATGGGTTCGTTTAGTCCTTCGCGGATGCCGCGGACGATGCCGGCTTCTTTGCACAGAATTTCGGTGCGGGCGACTACTGCTCCGGGGGCGATCGATTGTCCGTCTTCGACGAGCAGTCGGGTGTGGGTGCTGCCTTGGGTGGGGTCGGCGATGATGTCTCGGCGTATGGCGAGGGATTCTAAGATGACTAGCTGCAAGCGCAGGGCTTTGGATGGAGCTTCGCCCTCTTCCTCGATCGACTGATCGACGATTGCTGGTAAGTCGTTACTCCAAGCAGGGCCGGACCCATCTGCTCCAAAAGCCTCCGCATCTTCTTCATCTGGGAGCAATTCGATGTCAGCAGCCAATTGGGGGGCTCCGGAACCGATTTCCAAAATGAGCTGAGTCCGCAGTAGTTCGAGTCCTTCGACGGATTTGACGCGCTCGCCGTCTTTGTAGGGCAGTCGTTGGACTGCTTTGAGGGCGATCGATTCGTTGAGTGCTGTCTGAGAGGGGACGGGGGGTTTGTCGGGTACGGGGAATTCGACGACTGGGCGCAGCAGCATGGCTGGGCCTTCGGGGGTTTCGATGTACTCGGCGTAGGCTAGTTCTTGGGCGATTAAGCCGGGGAATATTTCTTGTCCCGCGTTGACGATTTGTCCTTCTCCTAGGGTGAGGGGCGGACGATCGACTGCGTGCAATTCCCCTGGTTTGATGACGATTTCGCGGAGGATGTCATTTTTCTGGGTGACTTCTACGGCGCCGCTGGTTTGGCAGAAGATGTCTTTGACGACTTCGGTGCCGGCTTCGACGTATTGGCCGTCTTCAACTAGCAGCAAAGAAATGTCTTTGTTGACTTCGTGACATTCTTCTGGTATCCACAGCAGAGTGCCGCCTTTGACTACTTCGTAGCCAAGTTTGGCTTTGCCGCGTTTGTGGACTTCGACGCCGGCGTATTTAACGATACCTCCGGTAGCGGTACGGTAGCTGTCGTCTAAGAGTTCGGCGACGACTTCGCCGTTGATGACTTTACTGCCTGGGGCGGTTTTGAGGGAGAACCGCTGATTGGAGGCGGTTTCGATGATGTAGTGGTCGCGGCCGCCTGCGCTTTCGGCGCGGACTACGGCTTGGTCTAGCAGGACTTGGGCGGTGATGATTTCGATTTCTCGCTCGTCGGCGATGCGGACGACGCCTCCGTGTTCGGAGACGAGTTTGGTTTCTGCTAGGACGCTGTTGGCTGCGATTCGATCGCCATTTTTGACGGCGGGTTCGGCCCCTGGTGGTAGGTTGTAGACTTCTCCTGAGAGAATCCAAATCAGTCCGCCTTTGCTGGCGGTGCGAGTGGTGTTGCCTTGGCGATCGGTTTTTTCTTCGGGGATCAGGTCGGCAAATTTAGCTTCGCCAGCGAGGTCGGAGGCTACGTCTGTTGTTACCTTTTCAGTAGTCTTACGGGCGGCGCGACCGGCGATCGGCACTTCTGCTAGGATTTGATTGAGGATGGCACGCTGTCCGTCTTTGACCATGACGGTGGAACCTTGGGCGATCGCCAGTTCGATTTTGAGTTTCTGATTTTTGGCGCCGGATTTTCCTTCTTCATATCCGTCAGCCTCGAAGACTAATTTGCCGTTGTTTTCGGCAACTAACGCTTCTTCGCCGTGGCGGGTCCGGAAGGAACGGGTGCGGAGGTTTTTGAATTTGACGGTACCGGGGAAGGGGGCGCGTTCTTGTTTGGCGACTTCACCGGTGAATACACCCCCCGTGTGGAAGGTGCGCATCGTCAGTTGGGTACCTGGTTCCCCGATCGACTGGGCAGCAATAATCCCGATCGCTTCTCCCATATCTACCATTTTGGCGTGGGCGAGACTCCAGCCGTAGCAGTGTTGGCAAACGGAACGGGTGGCTTCGCAAGTTAGGGGCGATCGTAGGTAGACTTCGGTGACTTCGGCTTTGCCTATCGCCTCGGCGAGTTCTTCCGTGATCGGTTGATTGCGGACGGCTTTTTCATTACCAAAAGCCACGATTTCGCCGGTTTTGGGGTGAATGACATCTTTGGCGAATACTCTTCCCAGCAGCCTGTCCTTGAGTGGAATCAGCACGGTAGCACCATCAGTCATCGGGCGCACGCGGATGCCCCGCATCGTGCCGCAGTCTACTTCGCGAACGATCACGTCTTGGGATACGTCCACTAAGCGGCGGGTGAGGTAGCCGGAGTCGGCGGTGCGGAGGGCGGTATCTACCAAGCCTTTGCGGGCGCCGTAGGAGGAGATGATGTATTCGGTGACGGTGAGGCCTTCGCGGAAGTTGGTTTTAATCGGAAGGTCGATGATTTCGCCTTGGGGGTCTGCCATCAGTCCGCGCATTCCGACGAGTTGCCGGACTTGGGAGATGTTGCCCCGGGCTCCGGAGAAGGCCATCATGTAGACGGAGTTGAGTGGGTCGGTAGCGCGGAAGTTTTTGACTACTTCGTCTTTGAGGTCTTCTGAGGTGCTGTTCCAGGTATCGATTACTTTTTGGAAGCGTTCGACTTCGGTAATTTCGCCTCTGGTGTACCGCTGTTCGGTAATGCGGATTTCTTCTTCTGCCGCATCCAGGAGCGATCGTTTGGATGGCGGAACTTGTAGGTCGTCTACGCTGATGCTGACTCCGGCCCGGGTCGCAAAGCGGAAACCCAAATCTTTGAGTTTGTCAGCCATTTGCGCCGTGCGTGCCGTTCCATGGTGAGTAAAAGACCAGGAGATCAGTTTTTTGAGTTGTCCTTTGTCAACTACTCGATTGCGAAAAACAATTTCTTTATTTGCTGTCATTTTTCTGTTTTCCTTTGACTTTTGGCTGTTGGGTGTTGGCTGTTGTCATCAAATCCATGTCGATCGCTTATCAAAAAGGTTTTTGTAGTCAGGAATTGAGTTTTATTATCACTCTTTTTAAGGACTAAATTCCTGACTACGAACCATTTTTTGAGCTGAGTTAAAAGACGATCTATCTAATAACTAATAACTCATGACTGCTGACTAATTATTAATTACCGATTGAATCGTCTGGTGATAGATAATCCGGCCTGGAGTCGTGCGAATGAACTGAGTAATCAACTTGCCATCTTTATCTTCCCGAACTCGGCGGAACTTGTATTCTTTGGTCACCGTACCGTCTGATGACTGTTCCACTTTCATCGGTTCCCCCTCTGGTTCAATATTTTCCATAGCGCCTTGAAAGCGCACCCACACGTAAGAATGTAAATCAACGACTCCCTGTTCGTAAGCTACAACTGCGTCGGTGAGATTGGAGAAATAGCTGCCAGCGCCTTTTTGAGCGTGAGGATTTTCGGCTGTCAAGTAATAGCAACCGAGCACCATATCTTGGGAAGGAGTGACGATCGGTCTTCCAGTTGCCGGCGACATAATGTTATTAGAAGCCAGCATCAGCAACCGTGCTTCCGCCTGAGATTCCAAAGACAAAGGTACGTGTACGGCCATTTGGTCGCCGTCAAAGTCAGCGTTAAAAGCCGGACAGACTAGTGGGTGAAGTTGAATCGCCCTCCCGTCAACTAAAATCGGTTCAAAAGCTTGAATCCCCAAACGGTGCAGCGTCGGTGCGCGGTTCAGCATCACCGGATGCCCCTCAATCACCTCCTGAAGCACGTCCCAAACACTAGGATCGTTACGCTGAATTAGTTTTTTGGCGGCCTTGATGTTGTTAACAAGTCCTTGACGAATCAGGCGATGGATGACAAAGGGCTGGAAAAGTTCGATCGCCATTTCCCTGGGCAAACCGCACTGATGAATCTTCAGTTTTGGCCCGACAACAATTACAGAACGTCCAGAATAGTCAACCCGTTTACCCAGCAAGTTTTGCCGGAAGCGACCTTGTTTCCCTTCGATGATGTCGGAAAGCGATTTCAGCGGGCGGTTGTTGGCGCCTACGACTGTGCGGCCTCGTCGCCCATTATCAATCAGCGCATCCACAGCCTCTTGCAACATCCGCTTTTCGTTGCGAATAATGATTTCCGGCGCCAGGATTTCTTGCAGTCTTGCTAAGCGATTATTACGGTTAATTACTCGCCGATAAAGGTCATTCAAATCCGAAGTCGCAAAACGTCCACCGTCTAACTGCACCATCGGCCGCAAGTCGGGAGGAATCACGGGGATAACGCTAAGCACCATCCAATCAGGCTGGGAACCTGTGGCAATAAAGTTATCAATTACTCGCAACCGTTTAATTAACTTTGCCCGTTTTTGACCTTTAGCATTAGCAATATCTTCCCGCAATTTTTCCGCCTCAGTTTCTAGGGGAATATTTTGCAGCAAAACTTGCAAAGCTTCAGCACCGATGCCGACTTCTACGCCTGTGAGTGTGGAATCTTCGCTGTAAAGTTCGTCTTCTATTTCCAGCCAAGCATCTTCTGTGAGCAATTGCTTGTATTGCAGCTTTTCTGCATTACCTGCATTCAAGACAACATAGGCATTGAAATAAACGATTTGTTCGACATCTCGCAGAGGCATATCTAATAGAATAGCCATGTAACTGGGGATGCCTTTGAGATACCAAACGTGAGCTACGGGAGCTGCTAATTTGATAAAACCCATGCGGTGGCGACGAACGCGAGATTCAGTAACTTCTACACCGCATCTTTCACAAACAATACCTCTATGACGAACTCTTTTGTACTTTCCACAATGACATTCCCAATCTTTTGCAGGTCCAAAAATGCGCTCGCAAAACAAGCCGTCCATCTCAGGTTTTAAGGTCCGGTAATTTATCGTCTCAGGTTTTGTCACTTCTCCAGTAATCTGACCGTTGGGTAAAGTTCTCTCTCCCCACTGTCGAATTCTTTCTGGTGAAGCTAACCCTATCTTGACGTAATCAAAGCGTTGTTCTAATTTAGCCATTGTGATTTCAATTGATGATTTACAGTCGATTGTTTGCGGTAATTTATTTTTTTTGTGGCTTATTTTGCAACTTCAAATCATTTTTATTCTCCTCTATATGTGACGTTTCTTTTGATATCAGAAATGATACTTCCGGATACTCCAAATTCCTGAGCTATTTTAGCAAGGGATTCTCCGGCTCGAATTCGCTCTCTGATTTCCAGAGCTTGAGCAAAAGTAAATTTGCGATCGAGATATCCACCCATGCGCGGAACTGGAACCTCTGCATCTTCTTCCTTCCAAGTGATGTGATACTTAATACAATGTATGGTATGACGATCGACACTGTATTCCTGTGCTACATCCTTTACCCTCTCTCCTGCTGCTAGTTTTTGTCGAATTTCTCGCACCTTTTCCCAATCTAATTTGGCATTGGAAAGAGGATGACTTTTGCCTTGAGTGCGTCCTTTTTTAGAAGCATCTAATAAATTTTGAGTACGAGTACCAGCCCAAAGGTGTTCTGGATTAATGCAACTGGGATTATCGCAGGTATGACAAGCATCCATCGAAGTCGGAAGTTCATATCCTAATTTCTCTGCTAAAACAGCACGAGTAACTGATTTCGATTTCCCATTTTTTAAGTATCTGCCATATCCTTGACCGTCCTTTCCACCTTGAAAAATGATGCAGCCACTGTCTTGAATTTCTCCTAAAAAATTGGGTGAAACTGTAGTGAAGTTATCGGGAATATTTGCCTTAAGTATTTTAGTAATAGTGTCATGATCTACTCCATACTCTTTTGCTAGGTGGTTTTTGATGGTTCCAGATAAATATTTAGCCTGAATTTCCCGCAGTTGTACGATCGACACTTTACCGATACCCGGAATACTTTTGCGTCTGGGAGTTTTACGATCGCGTTCCATCATCTGCCTGGTATTCTCAGCAGCAGTACCTACTACCAGATGTGCCGGGTTAATGCAGCTTCGATTGTCGCAGGTGTGGCAAGCAAAATGACCGGAACCAAGGAACCCTGGTATTTTTGATTCGAGGACTAATCGGTGGACTAAAACCATTTTGCCATCGATCCACTTGCGCCCGTAACCGTTGCCAAACTTACTTCCTTGCCAATTAATACAGCCCGTCAATTGGTCAATTTCTCCTTCAATTCCTGGGACAACTGTTACAATAATCATGTCAGCGTCTCTCCTTCTTAGAGCGTTGATTCGCCTCAGTAGTGGTACGAACACTGCTGAGGCATTCAAGTTTAGATGATCGATTTTAGATTGAATGTTGCCAAAAAATCTAAAATCTAAAATCTCTAATCTCTCATCCCTACATATCCTCGTCCATCTCGTCGCGAGAAATGGATTCGTAAGTAGGCCTGGAGGGCGAGCGACGACCCCCGGCATCGGCCATCAAATCCACCTCTACGTGTTCAGATCCCTCGTCGGAGGTATTGACTTTGTGCACGGCAATGTCCAAACACAGGGATTGTAACTCCCGCATCAGCACTTTGAAAGATTCGGGAGTACCGGGCCGAGGAATGGCTTTACCTTTGACGATCGCATTTAGCGCTTCATTCCGGCCCTGCATATCATCGGACTTGACTGTCAGCAATTCTTGCAGGGTGTAAGCGCAACCGAAGGCTTCCAGGGCCCAGACTTCCATTTCCCCGAACCGTTGTCCGCCCTGCTGGGCTTTGCCACCCAGAGGCTGCTGCGTTACCAGGGAGTAGGGGCCTGTGCTCCGGGCGTGGATTTTGTCATCTACCAGGTGGACGAGTTTGAGCATATAGGCGATGCCAACTGTAATTGGTCGATCGAACGCTTCCCCAGTCCGGCCGTCGTAAACTATGGTTTGCCGGGGTGTTTTTCGTTAAACACCCAAGGCTTACCGGTTTTTTCCCGCGCCTCCTGTAACTTGCCGTGGACGGTTTCGCGAGACTTTTCAACGCCGTGCATTTCGTCGAAGGGGACCATTTTAAACCGCATTGACAGATTTTCTCCGGCCCATCCGAGCAAACACTCGAAGATTTGACCGACGTTCATCCGTGACGGTACGCCCAACGGATTCAACACGATATCCACCGGTGTGCCATCGGGTAAATAGGGCATATCTTCCATTGGCAAAATCCGGGAGACAATCCCTTTGTTGCCGTGGCGACCGGCCATTTTGTCGCCGACTTGAATTTTGCGCTTTTGGGCAACGTAGACTCGGACAACCATGTTTGCACCGGGGGGGAGTTCGTCTCCTTGTTCGCGGGTAAACACGCGCACGTCTACAACGCGACCTTTTTCGCCGTTGGGTACTCTCAGGGAGTTATCCCGCACGTCGCGGGCTTTTTCGCCGAAAATTGCCCTCAGCAGTTTTTCTTCGGGGGGTTGGTCGGATTCGCCTTTGGGAGTAACTTTGCCGACGAGGATGTCGCTGGCTTCTACCCAAGCACCTTTGCGGATGATCCCCTGTTCGTCTAATTGCCGCAGGGCGTCTTCACCGACGTTGGGTATTTCGCGGGTGATTTCTTCCGGGCCCAGCTTAGTTTGACGGGCTTCGATTTCGTATTTTTCGATGTGGATGCTGGTGTATACGTCTTCGTACACCAGGCGTTCGCTAATCAACATCGCGTCTTCGTAGTTGTAGCCTTCCCAAGGCATATAAGCAACGAGGATGTTGTGACCGAGGGCGAGTTCGGCGCCTTCGGTGGAGGAACCGTCGGCGAGCACTTGACCTGCTACGACACGATCGCCCTCATAGATCAGCGGACGTTGGTTCAAACAGGTATCCTGGTTAGAACGCTGATATTTTTGCAGTTCGTGTTCGACGCAACCGGCGTATTTTTGCTTGAAGGCTGTCGGATTCCGGCTGCGCAATTCGTCGTAATCCCGAATCATAAACAGGTCTTCACCGCTGCTGGATTCGGCGTCTGGTGCGAGAGTCTTCACAATTACCCGCGTCGCATCGATGTAGACGACTTCGCCGTTAGTCCGAGACACTACCACCATCCCGGAATCTCGCGCTGCTTGAGCTTCCAAACCCGTTCCCACGAGGGGGCGTTCGGGTTTGAGGAGGGGAACTGCTTGGCGCTGCATATTGGAACCCATCAGAGCTCGGTTAGCGTCGTCGTGTTCTAGGAACGGAATTAGGGAGGTGGCGACGGAGACGATTTGGACTGGGGACACCGCCATGTAGTCCACCTGCATCGGGGTAGTGGTGGTAAATTCTTGGCGGTAGCGGACGGCTACGGTTTCTCCCAACAAGTTGTTGTTTTCGTCGAGACTGATGTCTCCTGGGGCGACGCGCAAGTCATCTTCTTCGTCGGCTGTCATGTAGATGGGAGCTTTGTCCCGCAACACTCGTCCTTTTTCGACTGGATAAAAAGGAGTTTCGATGAAGCCGTAGGGGTTGACTCTGGCGTGGGTGGCTAAGGAGCCAATTAAGCCGGCGTTGGGGCCTTCTGGTGTTTCGATCGGACAAATCCGGCCATAGTGGGATGGGTGAATATCCCGGACTGCGAAGCCTGCGCGTTCGCGAGTCAGACCTCCTGGGCCGAGGGCGGACAGGCGACGTTTGTGGGTCAGTTCTGCCAGCGGGTTCGTCTGATCCATGAACTGGGACAACTGGGAAGACCCGAAGAATTCTTTGATGGCTGCGACTAATGGTTTGGGGTTCACTAGGGATGCTGGACTCAGGGAGTCGGCATCGGAAACAGTCATCCGTTCTCGGATGATCCTTTCTAAGCGGTTGAGTCCGACTCTGACTTGGTTTTGCAGCAGTTCGCCCACACTACGGACGCGACGGTTGCCTAAGTGGTCGATGTCATCTGTTGACCCGATGTCGAATTCGAGGTTAATCAAATAGTCGATCGCAGTCAATATATCTTGCGATGTCAGGACTCGCATCGTATCGGGAATCGACAGTCGCAACTTTTTGTTGAGTTTGTACCGACCAACTCTGCCCAAATCGTACCGTTTGGGGTCGAAGAAACGCGAATTGAGAAGTTGTTCGCCTCCGGCTACGGTGGGGGGTTCACCGGGGCGGAGTTTGCGGTAGAGTTCCATCAGGGCTTCTTCTTCGCCGAATTGTCCTTCTTTTTCGATCGTCTTTTGGAAGTATTCGGGATGGCGCAGACTGTCGTAGATTTCGCCGTCGGTCAAGCCGAGGGCTTTTAGCAAGACTTGGGCGCTGAGTTTGCGGGTTTTGTCGATTCTGACCCAGACTAAATCGTTTTTGTCTGTTTCAAATTTCAGCCATGCGCCACGGTTGGGGATTAAAGAAGCGTTGTAGGAACGGCGGCCATTTTTGTCGGTTTCTGATTTGTAGTAGACGCCGGGGGAACGCACGATTTGGTTAACAATAACTCGTTCCGCACCGTTGATAATAAACGTGCCGCGTTCAGTCATCAGGGGTAAGTCACCGATGAAGACTTCTTGTTCTTTGATTTCGCCGGTTTCTTTGTTAATCAAACGGGTGGGGACGTACATTTGCACCGAGTAGGTGCTGTCCCGCCGCTTGGCTTCGTCTACGTCGTATTTAGGGCGCTTCAGTTTGAAGTCTTTGCCCATGAAGTGCAGTTCTAGCTTGCCCGTATAGTCTGTAATTGGGGAGAAACTGTCTAGTTCTTCAATCAGTCCGGCTTCTAGGAACCAGCGAAAACTTGCCCGTTGGATTTCGATCAGGTCGGGCAAGGTGAAGGCAAATTCTGTGTAATCTTTAGTGGTCATGGGTGTCCTTTTTCCGCGGTGACTTCAGCTTTTTACAGGCGCCAAGGCAGGCGCGTTTTTACCTTGCGTTTTTGTGTTTGATTGTGAGAGAATTTATATGATATTTTCGATCGATCGCCAATAGCTACAACTATAATTTCTGTAGGTTGTTTGCAGTGGCTTGATTCTCGTTGTCAATGCAATAAACATCTCCAACAATTCTTGTGGGGAGTATCGGTTAGTCATCTTGCCTGTCATTGACGGGCTTTTCTGTAGATGTCTAATCAAGATTTGTTTGCATTCGATATTTTGGTGTTCAATGGTAAACCCCCTGCACATTTGACTTCTAAAGTTTACTTTACAGATCTTCCCAGATTGTTGAGTTTCCAAGTTGCTTCTGAGGTGTAAGTTTGAGGTATTCGTTAAAGTTTTTGCTTGGCTAGAATGTTAACGTGCTCAGTTGTGCTGTGGCATTTATGGTAGTCTAGCTTTCGCTGCTAGCGCTAACGCCCGATCGGGTTGTTCTTTTAAATTATAAGACGGAAACTCGATCGCCGCAGGGAACAGCAAAACCAAGAGCAAAAAAGGATGAATCTGGTTGTCTATTGCTAGAGCTAGATGGGAGCATCCTGACTGGCCTCTAACTCGATCGTCCTTTCTCGTTCCTAGTTTCGATCGAGTGAAAGGCCGAATAGCTGACAGGCATTTTCAGTTGTCTGTTGGGACAAAGTTAAGAGAGAAACTCCTCTCAATTTAGCAACTTGCTCGGCTACATAGTAGACGTAAGCTGGTTCGTTGCGTTTTCCGCGCTTGGGTGCGGGGGCGAGAAATGGGCAATCTGTCTCGACTAAGAGCGATCGCTATTTACCATACAAGCTGATTCTTGGATCTGCAAGGCGCCTTTAAAGGTGACTGTTCCACTAAAACTGATATAGAAACCCAGGTCTAAAAACCACTGGGTTTCTTCAGGGGTTCCTCCCCAGCAGTGCATGACTCCGCGTACTGGGCCGCGAGTTTGCCAAAAGTTGTGCAGCATTTGGGCCATTGGGGCGGCCGCGTCGCGACAGTGGATAATCACTGGTTTGTCAAGTGCTTGGGCGATTGTTAATTGGGCTTCAAATACTTGGAACTGATGTTCTCGATCGTCCGCTTTATAAAAGTCCAGTCCGGTTTCGCCGATCGCTACGACTCTAGAGTCGGAACTCGCCAATTCCTGAATCTGGTTTGCCGTGTCGTCTTTCCACTTACCGGCGTCTAGGGGGTGGAGCCCGACGGCAAAGGAGACTTCTGGAAACTGATTTGCGATTGCTTGAATTCCAGCAAACTCTTCTGGCTCTACGCAAGAATGAACCAACCGAACCACGCCAGCTTCGCGCCAACGTTCTCGAATGGCTTCTAACTCAGATTTGTACGTATCAAAATTGATATGAACGTGGGTGTCGATGAGCTGCATGGGCGAAGCAGATGAGAGGAAAAGACGCTGCGGGGCGATCGAATGGTGCAGCCAAGAAACTCAAGAAAAAGGGGATAAAAGACACAAAATAGCCAGAAAATCAAAAAAGATTAAGTACAGAAGTTTTACCTTCTGCCTTTTGCTTTCTGCTTTTTGCCTTCTGGCTTCTGGCTTCTGGCTTCAGAAACCTTCTACCTTAAGATGCTACTGGTGCTTCATGGCGCTTGAGGGTTCTCGCCAAGCGGGATTTCTTGCGAGCGCCGTTGTTACGGTGTAGTACACCTTTCTTGACAGCTTTGTCGATTTTGCTGTAAGCCTCAGACATACGCTGCTGGACTTCTTGCATCAACTCAGGACTCGGAGCTGCTGCGTACTGGTCAACGGCTGCAAAATACTTCTTCATCAGAGTTTTGACTGCTGACTTGTAAGACTTGTTGTACAACCGATTGCGCTCGGCGATTTTGACTCTTTTGACGGCGGACTTAATATTGGCCATAGTTCAGTTGCTGGCAGGTATCGAGTAAAAATATTGTAAAGTGTCGGACAAACTAATATAGCACCTATTCTGCTAAAAATGTGATTACCTGAAAAATTTCAGGGAATGTCGCCCCATTCCCCATCCGTCGTTTGCGATGGGAGAGCCGAAGGCGAGTGGCTGCCAGTGGACGATGTGTAAGACCCAACTATACACGGCTTGGCTGCTGTTGACTAAAAACTCTGGCGATCTCGGCAGATCTCTGAAAATGACCCAGATATTTAGTGATATAATCTTTGTGGTGGCTAAACACATCCGATAGTAACGCCTAGTTAACTGTGAAGGTTAAAAAGCTCGTACTGGGGCTTGTGAACCACCAAAAAACAACTGAATAAATTTTTAAGTCTCGTACTGAAACTAGTTTCAGTATCTCTAACTGGGGATGAGTGGTCAAAGAGCCTGAGCCAGTGGGCAAAGGAACTAAGCAGAAATGCACTTCTTAATTGAGCGAACTTATACCGTGGAGTTGAACTGGCTCATATTTAGGGATTTATACCAAGATATGCGTAGGTTTTTATAATGCGGTATACAGAGGCGACGGCGGATGAGACGGGAAACCCAAAAGACGAATAAAACCGTCCTTGTGCTAGTTGAATTTGGGAAGCCCCATCTTCAGCCGAAGGCAAGATGAGATACTTCACGCTATAACAAAGAGTACGGGTTATTTTTGGCTTCGGCAAGAGGCACTCAGGAAGGAAGAAGGAAGAAGGAAGAAGGAAGAAGGAAGAAGGAAGAAGGAAGATTTTCCGAATGACTCCCCCTCTCCCCCTCCCCA
>JAAUPI010000005.1 GCA_012035135.1 Microcoleus sp. CSU_2_2 | reverse complement strand
CGCACGTAATATTTTATTACGTGCTTTGTCGGATTCGACCTGTTCTGTCAGTAATGACGGGATTGCTATCGTTACATCTCCAGCATTGCACAGCTATGTAGAGAAATGTTCAGCGTAAATGAATCAGAACGGGGAGTGTCAACTCAAATCTTAATCAAACGCCGATTTGTAGTAGTCTACAATAGGCGGTCTGTCTCAGATAGCAAAGTATTCATAAAGATTTTTGGGAGAGAAACTTATGCGGGATGCGGTGACAAGTCTGATTGAAAATTATGATGTTGCTGGTAGGTATTTAGACCGAGATGGCATCGATCGGTTGAAATCTTATTTTGCAACTGGCACGGCACGGGTACAAGCGGCAGCAGCGATTAACAGCAATGCTGCGGCAATTGTCAAGCAAGCTGGAATGCAGCTATTTGCCGAACAGCCGGAACTGATCCGTCCCGGTGGAAATGCCTACACGACTCGTCGCTATGCTGCTTGTTTGCGGGATATGGACTACTACTTGCGCTATGCTACTTACGCCTTGGTGGCTGGAAGTACCGACGTGCTTGACGAGCGGGTTCTGCAAGGCCTGCGGGAAACTTACAATTCACTCAGCGTGCCAATTGGCCCGACGGTGATGGGAATTGGAATTATGAAGGAGATGGTGAAGGCTCAAGTGGAAGCTGCTGGCTTGCAAGTGGGCTCTTTTCTGGATCAGCCTTTTGATTACATGATTCGCGAATTGGGCGAAACAGATATTTAACTCAATTTGCTAGTTGTTGGTAATGGGTAATTGGTGATTGGTGATTGGTAATTTCTATTTGCCAACATCAACCCTGCATCGTTAACTTTTGTGAATCCTAACTCGATAACTAGCAATTTGAGTTAATCGATCGCTTTTTTGGCATCACAGCAAAGAAGCGATCTTTTTTGTGAGTTAAGTAGCTCCACCTAATTAAACTGAAGTTCCCCCATTGACAAAAGGCTCCTGGGGGGGTAGGCACGGGGGCACTACCCCTACAAAACCCTTATTTTTGGAGAATGAAACCGCCCTGCCTCTCCCCCTCTCCTCATCTCCCCATCTCCCCCTCTTCCTTCTTCCTTCTTAAAAATCGTCTACACGTCCCCAAACGAGACATTTGTCAAGGCTAGTTTTAGTTTGGAGGCGATCGATTTGCTCGGCTGTGGCTGCTTTGAGTTCGCCGTTAGGGTAAAGAATATGAATGATATTGCCACTGACGATCGCGATCGGGTTTTCTTGGCAACTGTTGGAATTTTTGATGGGAAAGTTAAAGTTTTGCATCGCCGATCGCCCCTATTGTATTTGTAGCTCTGTGACCTTTACTTACATAATCTGTTAATCGGGAAATCTTTTATGTGATTCTACGGATATTTATCTGTGATTCAACGACAAAGACTCAGCGATCCGAATCACATGATTTCCGGTGAAGCCGATCGCACACCAGTTTGAAAGTAACATAAAACTCCCGCTTTTCGCTATTACCAGTACCTCTGACAACCAAAATGTTTCGATCGCTCAGCAGTTCAGTTTTTGCGTAAGTGCTAATCTGGTACTGTTGTTAACCCTATCAGTACAAATTAAAGACCTTGGCTAAACAGCGACTAGACACTTTATTGGTCAACCTAAATTTATGCAGTTCCCGACAGCAAGCTCAGGCTTTGATTCGGACTGGGAAAGTCGCAGTCAACCAACAGTTAGTTGACAAACCGGGGACTGAGGTTGACATGATGGCCACCATTCAGATTAAAGAGCGATCGCGCTATGTTTCTAGAGGCGGCGAAAAATTAGCCAAAGCTTTAGAAGTTTTTGCCATTCCCGTTACAGGCCGAATTTGCCTTGACGGCGGTATCTCCACTGGCGGTTTTACCGACTGTCTGCTGCAAGCTGGCGCCGCCCAAGTTTATGGCATAGATGTTGGCTACGGTCAAGCAGATTGGGGTTTGCGGAACGATCCGAGGGTAGTTTTGAAAGAACGCACCAATCTGCGGTACATGACGGCGACTGAAGTTTATGGCGACTCCCCGCTAGCCGATTTGGGGGTAGTAGATGTGTCTTTTATTTCGCTGACTAAGATTTTACCGGCGCTATGGGAGTTGTTGGTGGCGCCGAAGGAAGTGGTGTTGCTGGTAAAGCCACAGTTTGAGGTTGGGCGCGATCGAGTTGGGAAAAAAGGCGTAGTACGAGACTCAGCAACTCAAGCCGATGCTATTTTTCAAGTGTGGAAGGCTGCCACAGCTTTAGGATGGGAGGAACGTGGCTTAACCTGGTCGCCTTTACTTGGCCCGGCCGGTAATATCGAGTATCTTTTATGGTTGGGGATCGATCGCGAACTAAAGGCAGAGAAAAATGCTATCGAAGAAGGTGTTGTCAAGGAGCGGATCGCGCAAGTCGCTTTGGCGGCCGGACGAGAGCTTGTCAATCGATCTTAGATTTTATATTTTAGATTGGAGAATTGCAGAATTGCAGAATTGAGTTCACGGATAAATCCGTTTTCTAACCTTTCACTTAACTAATAGTTTCATGCAGTCATTAAAACAAGTCGGTTCGATTTTACTGTCCGTTCTAGGCGGTGTGGGCTATCTAGCGAGTGCAGCGCTGATTGTGGGCATTTCAGTTACAATCAAGATTGCGGCTTTGTTGTTAGCCGATCGAATTTTATATACGATTCTGATTATTGGCGATTTACTGAGGGGCATCGAAATCATTGAACTGTTAAATATATTAGTGTTTGCTTTTATCGGCATGGGATTTGGTGTGGCTGCTATTCTTCTACCTCTTCAATACGGTCGCAAAATTAGTGCGGCTTTATTGATAGTTGTAGTCCCCTTAGTTTTCATGAGTACCCCGATATTCAGATACAATCTTTGGTTGGAAAAAGTGGGGGAAAATGATAATTTAATCCCCTCTGAAACTGCAAATTTAACTAACTCATTTTTAAATAAAAAAGTTGGCTTTCAAGGGTTTCTCGGTTATTATTTGTATACTGCTCAGTTTCCGGTTATTCCTACAAAACAGTCGGAGATGAAAGATCTCGACAGTTTTGAAAAAAAAGTAAATTCTCGATTCGTGCAGTTAACAGGGGTAGCGCCTACTATTGTTTCATGGGCGATGCTGGTTTGTTTTTGGCTGATTAGATTTTTTTATTTTTCTATAGCGGTAATTGCGACGATCGCTCATTTTAGAGATGGCATTAGAATTGCTGGGCAATATAAAAATGGTTTGTAGTGAGGAATGCAAGTCCTTGACAAAATCAGGACTCTTCGTCCTCACTACAAACCTTATCGATCGCTGGTAATTGACCTGACATGATATGACTACAAATCCTTAGCAAATTTACTTAAATTATCTTGTCGCCATTTAGCATTCGATCGCCTATTTGTCGGTAATTCTAAGACACGAATTCCCCTATTTGGTAGGAAATTTAATTTTTTTGTTAACTGCTCCCAATCCTCAATTATCTCGTGTTCCACGCCATAGGTTGCACACAACTGAGCAAAGTCTATCTGCTGTGGCGTGGCAAAAAACTCTTCAAAGGGCGGGTCAAAATTGGCAACTGGCAACATTTCAAAAATCCCACCGCCGTTGTTATTAATTAAAATAATTGTTAAATGACCGACAAATTTATTTTTAATTAAAAAACCGTTCGTGTCGTGCAAAAGTGCTAAATCTCCTGTTAACAGGATACTGCTTTGATTGCGGTGTGCAACTCCTAAAGCCGTTGATAATGTGCCGTCTATGCCGTTAGCACCACGATTGAAAAAAGGTTTTATTTCTAAGTTATTCGGCTTCCAGAAAAACTCTACATCTCTGACGGGCATACTGTTGGCAATAAATATCGGTGTTCCTGGGGGCAAAATCTGGGGAAGCAGCCAAGAAACCTTCGGTTCGATGATGTTGTTAATTGTTGATAGTTTTTGGTCTATTGTTTGTCTGATTTGGGTTTCGGTGTTGTGCCAAAGTTGGAGGTATTCGTTTGCGAAAGATACCCGATCCTCCCCTAACCCCCCCTTCTTAAGGGGGGGGACAAGAGTTAATATAGTTGCGAGATTTTCTGGGGATGTTCGCAGGTGAGTTGTTTGGCCGTGTAGCGGATCGAGGTTGTGGTGGCTGGGGTCGATTATGTATCGTTTGGGTTGGGTTTTATCTAACCAGTTTCGGAGTTCTTTGCTTGTGGGTAAGTCTCCGATTTGAATGGCAATTTCTGGAGTTAATTTATTGGCTAGTTCGCGGTTTCGTAGGATTAAATCGTAGGTGGAAATTAGATGAGGGTTGAGTCGATCGTAGTTTCTGAGTGGGGACAATCCTTCTGCTAAAACTGGCCAGTTTAAGGATTTGGAAATTTGGCTGATCGCACTGCAATATTTATCGGGAAATTGAGGCTGTGCAACGCCTGCAATAATTATCCCTCTGCTACATTTATGCCATTGTTCTATTGTACTTCCTACTCCTCCCCTTAACAAGGGGGGGCTGGGGGGGGTAGAAGTTTCTGCTACAATGAATGGTTCTAATCCTGCAAAGAAATCTTCTGAATTAAATTGTGTTTCTAAAGCTTCTACAGCAATATCTGAAATTGGTATAAGTGGCTCACGAAAGGGGATATTGAGGTGAACCGGACCGGGAGTTGGAAATTGCGATCGCTCCCAAGCATAGATGATTGTTTGTCGCAAATAACCTAACATTGCTATTTCCGTAGCAGGCATGGCTAATTCGGTTTGCCAGTTGGGATAATTGCCATATATTTTAACTTGATCGATCGCTTGTCCGGCATGACAGTCACGCAGTTCAGGAGGTCGATCGGCGGTGAATATTAGCAACGGAATTCGACTTTCTCTGGCTTCTATTATAGCAGGATAAAAGTTGGCTGCGGCGGTTCCAGATGTACAAATTAGTCCGACGGGTAAACCGGATTTTTTGGCGGTTCCTAAGGCAAAAAAGCTGGCTGAACGTTCGTCGAGGATGGGAATAGTTTCTAGTTTGTTATTCTGGGCAAAGGCAATTGTTAAAGGTGCCGATCGCGAACCGGGAGAAATGACGGCTATAGTTAATCCCAGACGCTGTAAAGTCTCTGCTATTATTGAAGACCAGAGGGTATTTGTATTACGAAAATCTATCGGCATTGTTAAATATGAGTATCTCAACAGAACTTACGCAAAAAATGGTTTAAGACACTCTTCGCTTGATTATAGGGAAAATTGAGGCAGAGCCTCCGGATCTGTGTTACCAGGCAGAGCCTAGTAACAAGTAAATCTGAGTATCTCAATTCTGTATTGTGCTACAATATTATACCCAAATAATTGTCAGGATATATTTTTATGATTCTTGAGGCGGTTATGCTTAATGTCAAATCTGGTTGTGAGGGTGATTTTGAGATGGCTTTTAGAGAAGCATCCAGTCTGATAGCATCTATCGATGGATATTTATCTCACGAACTTCATTAAAATTAGCTGAATTAGACTAAAGCATTTAAAAGTGGTTGTAATTTGAGCTGAATTTCTGCTAGTTCTTTTTCGGGTTCCGAACCTGCAACAATACCGGCACCAGCATAGAGTATAGCCCGATCGTCATTGATTAAAGCCGATCGAATGCCGACAGCAAATTCGCCATTTCCTCTGCGATCGATCCAGCCCAAGGGTGCTGCATAAAGAGATCGATCGCAACTTTCACAGCGGCGAATTTGCTCTAAGGCAATATCTCTCGGCACGCCCGCTACCGCTGGGGTTGGATGCAGTTGAGCTAAAATTTTTAATAAATGAATATCAGCCGGAATTCGAGCGGTTATGGGCGTCCATAAGTGTTGAATATTTGATAGTTGTAGTAGTCTTGGAACGAGGGAAAAATTTGGAGTTATACCAAGTTTCGATAGCCGATCGACAATAAAATCAATCACAACTTGATGTTCTCGAATATCCTTCTCACTTTCTAGCAATTCGCGAGCTAATTTCGCATCTCCCGCCTCAGTTTTTCCCCTCGGTGCTGAACCAGCTAAAGCATCTGTTAATAACTGATTGTTGTGAATACTAATTAAGCGTTCTGGACTAGCGCCAATAAAGTTTTGACCTTTGCCGTTACTGGTTGAAAATACATAGCAATCTGGATAGCTGAGGCGCAAGTTGTTTAAGGAATCTATTAAACTGAAAGGGGTTTGAGAAATAACATTTATGGCTTGGGATAAAACAATTTTACTAAAATATTGAGACTCGATCGATTCTAAAGCAGATTTGACAGATGTTTTAAATTGACTGGCGTCATTGACTGGAATTTGTTTCAAAGATATCGAACTGTTGATGACATTCCTGAGTTTTCGGTATTTGTGAGACGCAATGCGATCGAAAGTTTCCCAAATATTTTCAGTAATAGTTTTAACATTTATATCTTTTTCTACAAGTGCATTAGCGACGAGAGTGCAGCTATCTTGTTGTCGAGTTATCTGCCATTTTGGTAAAAATATGGTGGCCGGGGAAAAGTAAGAATTGGCTGTGCTATTCTCATCAAAAAAAGTAAAGCTACAAAAAAAGTGAGGCCCGCTAAATGGCAACCGTTCCGCACCAATAGTAATTGTACTGGCAAGACACGATCGAATAAAATTTTGAGCTAAGGCAAATCGATCGCTTCCTGCTACTGTGAGATGGATTGCCGCATCCAGGGCTGCGATCGCAAAACTGTTGTCTGCAATAGGATCTCTTTTTTCAAAATAAAAGTGCCGATGACAAGATTCGGAAATCTCTTGAAGTACAGCTAGTGGATCGAGGGGATAAATTTCCTGAGAAATACTAACTATTTTTGTACGATCTTTTTCGGTTAAAGACTGCTGGCAATTTAACAGAAACTGATGCAGTTGATTGCGGTCTTGCAAAAGATTAGCGCGGTGCGGTATTACTGTCATGAAATCGAGAATAGCAGATTTGTCAGAAAGAGTGCGGATTGATCAGGCTAGAACCCCTATTTCGATCTAACCACGCGAGGGCGATCGCCAAACATCCCTTTTCACGTTTTCCTCTATAACTGGGCTCTGTTGGGCAAATTAACAGACGAAAGACGGATCGAACGAAACATTTAGACACAAAACTTTAAGATCGATCGGCCAACTGTCGGCAAAAGTCGATCGCCCCGACAGAGGTTTACAGACGGGCTACTTCCGCTGTTTGATTACCCTCACAGCCTCTCAAGGATGCCCCACACGCACTTAACTTGATACAGAGTACACCTACTTAACCAATAAAATTGTAAAATTACTACGCTGCTATCAATTGAATCAAGTTTGTATAATGACAACAAAGTTAATTGAACGTCCAAATAGTAAATTGTGGCTAGCGGCAATCAAGCCACCCATGTACAGCGTTGCCGTTATTCCTATTTCAGTAGGAACTGCGATCGCTTTTGCCGAAACTCAAACGATTAATTCGTCAATTTTTGCGACTTTTTTAATGTCAGCCATTTTAATTATAGTATGGTTGAATCTCACCAATGATGTATTTGACTCGGAAACAGGGATAGATAAAAACAAAGCACATTCCTTGGTTAACTTAACCGGAAATAAATCTTTGATTTTCTGGCTGGCTAATCTGTTTTTAGCTCTCGGAGTGTCTGGAATATGTGCTATTTCTTGGTGGCAAAAAGACCCAACAGTAATTTTTCTAGTAGTTTTATGTTGCGCTCTTGGCTACACTTATCAAGGCCCTCCTTTTCGTCTTGGCTATCATGGTTTAGGGGAATTTATCTGCTTTTTTACCTTCGGCCCGCTAGCACTCGCTGCTGCTTATTACAGTCAAAATCAAACTTGGTCTCTGACAAATTTTGCGGCTTCTATAATCGTAGGAATTACTACGAGCATCATCTTATTTTGTTCCCATTTTCACCAAGTTGCGGACGATTTAGCGGCAGGGAAAAAATCGCCGATCGTCCGAATCGGTACAAAAAAAGGTGCTGAGTTGTTGCAGTGGTTGTGCGGCAGCGTTTATGCTTTGACTGTGCTGTTTGTGGCTTTGCGAATGTTCCCAATTTGGACGCTGTTAATTTTTGGCAGTTTGTGGTTTGCGATCGACCTTTGCCGTCACGTCACCAATTATCACGACCAACCTGAAAAAGTTAGCAACTGTAAGTTTATTGCAGTCACCCTGCATTTTTGTAGCGGTGTGTTGTTGGGATTGGGGTTTGTTTTGTCGATCGGCTAATTGGGAATTGATAGCAATTCTCAATTACCGATCGGACTGGCGCATATATACCAAAGAAACCGGGTTTTTGGCCGTTTCTGCGGGCTGCGAAGTATTCTCGCAAAAAAACCCGGTTTCTAACCACCCGCGCGTAAGTCCTAATATATCTGAAGACTGAAAAAGCGAGTAAATTCCAGTCATAATATTGAGAAGTTGAAAATAGGAGACCTAAGTTTATGCCGTTGGGAACAATAGCATTGCTGTTGGCTGCCAGTTTCGGTTTGGGTGCTTTGCCACTGACGAGATGGGTTGTACGATCGATCGCAGGCAAAGATTTGAGCTTACTGGGTACGGGCAATGTTGGCGTGTCAGCAGCTTTCATTCATGGAGGCAAAGTCGCTGGAATTGCTGCGGTTTTGGCGGAAATTGCCAGGGGAATTGTGCCAGTGTTGGTGGCGCAAATTTGCCTCCCGGATCAAAGGGCGATCGCAATTTTGCTATTAATTCCTCTAGCTGCGGGTAGATTTGCGATCAGCCGGGGAGGAGGCGTCACCAATGCTGTTTGGGGTGTTTTGGTATTTTCGCCACCGGTGCTATTGCATCGGGCATTTCGGGGCTGCTGGCGTGGGGTTTAGCAGGGGCTTGGTGGGGTGCGGGCGGGCGATCGAGACTCTTTGCTTCCCGCTGCGGATGTCTCAGCACTCCTATCTGGGTATGGGTGTGGCGGCAATCTTTGGCAGAGTTTTTAGCAGCAGCAGGATTGGCTTTTTTACTAATAGCAATTAATCTTATTCAGGGTGATGATATGGCTTTATCTAAATCGGAACAATTGTTTTCTTTAGATGACTCGTTAGACGCTAAAGTCGGCGGCGATAAAGCTGCGAAATTGTCTCAACTGAAACGAGCGGGTTTTCACGTACCTTCTGGTTGGATATTATCGCAGGAAGTCGGAATCGGGCAGCGGGAAAAGCATCAGGATTTATCAGTTTCTGCTGCTTTAATTAAACAGCTAAAATCTAAAATTCCAAATCGGATGATTGTTCGCTCTTCTGCTGTGGGAGAAGACGGCGATCTTAGTTCCGCAGCCGGACAATATCAAACTATTGGGCCTGTTTCAACTACAACAGAATTGATGGATGCAATTAATCGCTGTCGCCAGTCTTATTGGACTCCCGAAGCAGTTGCTTACCGCCGCCAGCGACAACTGCCCGATACTCAAATGGCTGTATTGATTCAGCCTTATATTGACAGCAAATTTGCGGGAGTTACGTTCAGCCGCAATCCATTAGATGGCGGTTCCCAGGTAATTATTGAAGTTCTACCAGGAGGAGCAGAATCAGTGGTCGGCGGACAATTTACTCCGGTTCATTTAGAAATTAATTTTAGTACACCTGAATCTTTAGAACAAAGCTTAATTGAAATTGAAACTTATTCAATTATTGATAAATCGATCGTAGCAGAAGTGGTGAAAATAGCGCAAGCGATCGAAGCATTTTTTCATGGCATCCCGCAGGATATTGAGTGGAGTTGGGACGGCGAAAAACTTTGGATTTTGCAAAGTCGCCCGATTACTAATTTGCAGCCAATTTGGACGCGAACTATTGCCGCAGAAGTGATTCCCGGCGCAATTCGCCCGCTAACTTGGTCGATTAACCGGCCGCTGACTTGCGGGGTGTGGGGAGAGATTTTTCAAGTGGTTTTAGGAGATAGATCGACTGATTTAAACTTTAACGAAACGGCAACTTTGCTCGGTTCTCACGCTTATTTTAATGCAACTTTGTTAGGCGAAATTTTTCGGATGATGGGATTGCCGGAGCAGGGTTTGGAATTTTTGCTGAGAGGGCAGAAAATGGGCAAGCCACCTTTGGCGAAAGTTTTGCCGAATTTGCCCGGTTTGTGGCGTTTGGTGCAGCGAGAGAGGGCGCTAAATGCAGAATTTGAGGGCGATCGTACTGCTATTTTTATGCCTGCACTGAAAACTTTGGAGAAGTCAACCCCCTACCCCCCCCAAGGGGCGAAAGTCAACCCCCCAAGGGGGGAAAAGAAGGAAGAAAGAATATTAATGCCCAATGCCCAATGCCCAATGCCCAATTATCAATATTTAATGGAATTATTACAAAGAGCCGAGCAAATTCAGGAGTGGCTGAAACCGATTACTTACTACAATATATTAGGGCCGATCGGCTTGGCGATTCGCAAGGCAATATTTCGGGTTCCCGATAAATGGCTGGATAATGACAGCGCCCCTGAAATTGCTTCCGTTCGAGCCTTGCAGCAGTTAGCTAACAAGTTGCGGAAAGCTGCTGTTTCGCAGCCTGAGGAAACTGTTTCCGCCGCACAATTAGCGCAGGTATTTGCACAAACTCCGGCTTTGCAAGCGGAATTTGTGCGGTGGCTTGATTGTTACGGATATTTAAGTGAAGTGGGGACAGATATCGCTGTTCCTACTTGGCTAGAACAGCCGGAAACTTACCAAAAACTGTTAGTAACGATGGCTCAAAAATCCGCCGTTACTAATTTAGTCGAAAATCATCAATTGCCCTTGACATTTTTGCAGAAGTGGCGATTAAATAAATGCCATAAAAGAGCGATCGTGAAAAACGAAATCAGCGAAATTTACGCCCGGTTGTTAGCTCATTTGCGCTGGACTTTTGTAGCGATAGAAGCTGCGGGTTTGGAAATGCAAGTGTTCGAGGAAAGTGGAGACATTTTTTATTTAGAATTTGGAGAGATTCAACAGTGGATACGTGCAAGTGCGAATGTTTCGTTTCAGGATACAATTAGACAAAGGCGAGAACAGTTAAAAGCCGATCGCGATCGTCCGATTCCCGCTGTAGTCTACGGCAATTTGCTACCAAATTCCCAAAAAGGTCGATCGACCCCGCAACATCAGAAACTAATATCATCCAGGGAATTCCAGCAAGTATCGGCTGCGTCGAAGGCTTTGTCAAAATTTGTCGTACCGTGACCACAGATTTAGGAGAAAATGCGATCGTTGTAGTGCCATACACCGATGCAGGTTGGGCACCACTATTATTAGGAGCAACAGCAATTATATCTGAAGTTGGCGGCCAATTATCTCACGGAGCGATCGTCGCTCGCGAGTACAAAATTCCCGCAGTTATGAATATTCCCGAAGCGACAACTCGCTTCCGAGACGGTCAAAAAGTGCGAGTAGACGGGTATCTAGGCACTGTAGAATTGCTGGTATAGCAGTTGACAGTTGACAATTGACAGTTGAGAGTTACATAACCCGAATCAGTAACCCGGATTTAGTACAATCAGGACTTATGCACAGACTCTATGACGTAAGCGCACCTTACGTCATAGGTAGGTAAAAAATCCTTCCTTGCGTAAGTCCTGATAATATCAAATCCGAGGTTAAGTCAGGTGCGCTTCGGCGCACCCTACAATGGTTTTACCGTTTCACCAACTTCTTGGATACCTTCCGCAAACGAATCGATTGTGGCGTTACTTCCACCAATTCATCTGGCCCGATATACTCCAAAGCACGTTCCAAACTCATGTCCACCGGCGCTTGCAATTGCACCAATTCTTCACCACCAGATGCGCGGTGGTTTGTCAACTGTTTGGATTTGCAAATGTTCAGTTCCAAATCTTGATTTCGGTTGTTTTCTCCGATAATCATGCCTTTATAAACCTTGGTGCCGGGAGTAATGAAAAATACGCCACGGTCTTCAGCATTTTGCAATGAGTAATAGGTCGCAGTTCCTTCTTCAAAAGAGATTAATACTCCGTTGCGACGGGCTGAAATATCTCCGCTGATCGGGCGGTAGTCGAGGAAGCTATGATTCATGATTCCTGCACCGCGAGTCAAGCGCATAAACTCGCCTCGGAACCCGATTAAGCCGCGGGCAGGAACCGAAAATTCGATTTGCGTGCGGCCGTTGCTGCTGACGTGCATATCTTGCATTTCTGCTTTGCGCTGACCAAGGCGTTCGATGCAACCGCCGACTGCTTCTTCGGGTACATCCAAGACTAAACATTCAAAAGGTTCGCAGGGAGTACCGCCGACTTCGCGGAAGATAACTTGCGGCTGAGACACTTGGAATTCGTATCCTTCGCGGCGCATATTTTCGATCAGGATTCCGAGGTGCAGTTCGCCACGGCCGGATACGAGAAATTTGTCGGGAGAGTCGGTTTCTTCGACGCGCAGGGCGACGTTGGTTTCGAGTTCTCGCATTAGCCGATCGCGCACTTGTCGCGATGTTACCAGACTACCTTCTTGACCGCAAAAAGGCGAGTCGTTGACGGAGAAAGTCATCTGCAAAGTTGGTTCGTCTACCTTGATTAAAGGTAGCGCTTGCGGGTCGTTGGGACAAGTAATTGTCTCGCCAATATAGGCATCAGCAAAACCAGCAACGGCGACCAAATTACCAGCAGTAGCTTCCGGGATATCAATCCGCTTCAGCCCTTCAAAGCCCATCAATTTGGTAATTTTTGACTTGACAATTGCACCGCTTTCTGTAATTAAAGCTGCTTGTTGACCGACTCTAATTGTGCCGTTGTGGATGCGGCCGATGACGATGCGACCGACGTATTCCGAGTAATCTAAGGTGGTTACTTGCAGTTGCAGTGGCTTTTCAGGATCGCCTACGGGAGGTGGTACGTGGTCGAGGATTTCTTCAAACAAAGGCTGCATATCTACGCCTTCGTCTTCGAGGGTTTTTTTGGCGTAACCACTTAAACCGGAACCGAAGAGATAGGGAAATTCGCACTGATCGTCGTCAGCACCTAGTTCGAGGAACAAGTCTAAAACTTTATCGACTGCTTTGTGAGGGTCAGCTCGATCGCGATCGATCTTATTCACAAAGACGATCGGGCGCAAGCCTTTTTCTAGTGCTTTTTTGAGCACGAATCGAGTTTGCGGCATCGGGCCTTCGTTGGCGTCTACGATCAGCAAACAACCGTCTACCATGCCGAGAACTCGTTCGACTTCACCGCCGAAGTCCGCGTGTCCGGGGGTATCGACGATGTTGATCAGGGTTTCTCCGTACCTGACAGCGGTGTTTTTGGAAAGGATGGTAATGCCGCGCTCGCGCTCGATATCATTGGAGTCCATAACGCAATCTGGGATTTCTTCCCCTTCGCGGAAGATCCCGGACTGTCTGAGGAGAGCGTCCACAAGGGTGGTTTTGCCGTGATCGACGTGAGCAATGATGGCGACGTTGCGAATGGGAAGACTCATAATGCGTCTGGGACGTTAAACGGATTTAACTAAAGATTTCTTAATAATTGTAGCGCATGAAGTCAAGAGGCCGATCGGGCGTGACTTTAAGATTGCAGGGCGATCGTAGCTAGAATCAAGATTATGGAAGTACAACCGAGGCAAATTGAGCGTTACACCAAGTCTGACGGCAGAGTTCCTTTTGATGAGTGGTTAGGAGTTGAGACAATGACTAAGAGTTGGACTAAATAGCCAAAAACTTTACTAAACTTAGTCATACTTAACTTGACTGATTAACATTGTGGGCTCTCCTGGGATTGTGGTGCAAACTGTATCTTAAGCTACAAAATTCTCCCGGTGCAAGTATTGAAACTCATACCAGGAGTCATATAGGCTTCACTTATCACCGAATACCCAGGAGAGCCATGTTACTGAGTTAGCCGAAGTTAGTAATGTTTGATTTTGGTCGATATTTTTAAGCGCAGATGAACGCACTAAGAACCAGTGCAATTGGGACTAAGCTGTTAAACAAGTAGTACAATATTAAAACGGCATTTCCTGTTCAAGTAAATCTATTAGCTCTGTTGAGTCTCAGGTAATTTTAATTCTTGCTCGCCCGCTGTCCACATTTCATAAAAAACACTCCATTCAAAGAAATCCATACTATCTCCTAATTCTCCTGCCCGAAAGCGCTGATAAAAATCATCCGATCGCATTTGATATTGAGCTTCAAAAGCTTGTAAGCGATTCTTTAACTCTAAAATATCTTGTGGGAGTGCCGGAGCATTTTTAGAAGATAATTCTGGAAGCTGAATTTGGGATTCTAGAAGTTGCCGTTCTGACTCGGAAAGGGATAAAATGATTTGAGCTAAAGATTCAACTAATTTCACATTCATTGCTGTCGTCCTTCAGTCAAACTCAGACTTAATTTTATCTCATCTTCTCCCGATTGAGGGAATGTTGTTGTCTAGTTTCCTATCCCAGCCCTTCCAAAAGCCTCAATACAGTCTTTCACAACCACATAAATTTTTCGCAGCCATTCCACCTGCAAACCAGACAAACCGTGCTTTATCTTACCCACCAATTTACCCCAGTTGAAAAGTTCCTCCACACCGCGACACTGCCGAAATTTCCCCTCATAAAACTCTACCCAAAATGCTGGTGCTTGCTGCTGAGTTTTCCGCCAACGCTTGCGCCACCGCATACAGTCTTGCAGCGTCGGCGGTTCTACTCCTAAAATTGGCGGCATATCTGCGTAGCTGACAAACCTACTGATCCCAATTCCCACAACGTGGATGATATACGGCCACAGGCGAATCTCGCGAATCTGTTCTGGCTTGACTTTCAAGACTTTGGCAACTGCTTCTTTTGTCACAAATCGAGCAAGTTGATTTATCTGCTTGGCTTCTGAGTGTTGTGTTGCTATCATAGTGGGTGCATCTGATTGAATGAGTGCATCTGATTGAATGAGTGCGTCTTGAATAAGTGCGTCTGATTTAAGTAGGTGTGTCTCCTTTGATGAGAGTTTGTGTGAAAAAGCGATCGCCCTTTAGTTTCCAAGGCCGGGGGACGATCGCCCTTTAATATCTAATTACTCTAAGGCAAATACTTGCCCTTTGTCAAGAATGGGATTGGTGAGGTTGCGGATTCGAGAGCTGGCTGCCGAAAACGGCTGGACTTTGACAGAGGTTGCCGATCGCTCGGGAGTCCACTACAGCACGCTGAAAAATTACGCCCGATCGTCCGGATTAGCAACGGTTGACGTTACTTATCTGCAAAAATTAGCTCGAACTTTTGACGTGTTGATAGAAGACTTGTTTGAGGTGGTGGAAGAGTAGCTTACCGCCGGCGTTTCCTCAGTCGGGGATCTACTGTTTGTTTATTTAGAGGAAAAATAGGTGAAATTTCACCCTCATGTCAAGAGGCGAATTGATCAAATTGCGGATTCGAGAGTTGGCTGCTAGGGAAGGTTGGACGCTCAAAGAAGTAGCCGATCGCTCCGGAGTATCCTACAACACCGTCAAAAGTTACGCCCGATCGCCCGGTATGACAATGGCTGACATCGGTGCACTCCTAAAATTGGCGCGGACATTTGATGTGTCGATCGAAGAATTGTTAGATTTTGTCGAATAAGTAACAAATTACACTTAAAATTAACCAGTGGTGCAAGCGCTAACCAGTTCGAGCTGCCACGGGCGATCGACATCGGGGCCCAAAGTAACAGATTCGAGAGTTGGCGGATAGGACGTGGCGAAGTCAGGAAGAGAGTATATATTCTCAGCGGCAATTGTAGGTGTACGATCGCTCAGATCGGTCTACAATTTGTAACGTTGAGCCTTATTGAAGTGCAGGAGTGGAGCTGGCTTGGATAACGCTAGTCTGTCAAGAAAACCCCCTCAAGCCTCCGAGCTTGGTGGCGACGAAATTCCAGAAGCAGTGCGAGACAACCCGTACCTAGATGCCCAGCCGAGTCAGTCCAAGAAAAAATGGTTGATTTGGAAACTGGTAGGGTTGGGAACGCTCGCCTTTGGGGTCAGCATCTGGCTGCACCTCAACTTTAACTTTTTCCCAGTCAGTGGCCCGGTGGGCCAAACTAGACAAAACCCAGCACCAAGTAGTTCAGCTTCGTCGCTGGCTGCGAGTTCAGGTTCCAAATCAAAGACCGGCGCCACAGGAACCCCAGACAACCTGTTGGGACACTTGCCATACCAAGAAGCACCAGTCGCAGATTTAGTAGCCGTCAACCCCGACGGTAGCGTCAAACTCCGCAAAGCAGCGGCAGCCAAGTATCAGGAAATGGTCAATGCCGCTGCCGCCGAAGGCATATATTTTGCTCCAATATCCGGCTTTCGATCGCTCCAAGACCAACAGCACGTATTTTTTGACGTTAAAGCCGAACGCAGGCAAAACGCCAGCAAGCGAGCCGAAGTCAGCGCTCCTCCAGGTTACAGCGAACACCATACCGGTTACGCGATCGACCTCGGTGACGGTACTTCTGCTGATAGTAACCTCAGTCCCAGTTTTGAAAATACTCAAGCATTTAAGTGGCTCGAAGCTAACGCCCCTTCCTTCAGCTTTGAGATGTCTTTTCCCAAAAACAATCGCCAAGGCGTCAATTACGAACCTTGGCACTGGCGGTTTGTGGGCGACAAGCACAGCCTCGAAACTTTCTACAAAGCTCATTCTCTCAAAAAGTAGAAGTTAGTTGATAGTTGACAGCTTGCAGTGAGCTTGCCGAACTGTTGACAGCTTGCAGTGAGCTTGCCGAACTGTTGACAGTTGTCAGAAGGAAGAAGGAAGGCACTACACGGATTAACACGGATACAAGGATAATAGACTCTCCCACTCTCCCACTCTCTCCCACTCCCCGTTGGCCTAAACTCGTGATTGCAATCTATCCAGGCAGCTTTGACCCCATTACCTTAGGTCACGCAGACATCATCGAGCGGGGCTGCCGACTGTTTGATCGGGTAATCGTCACAGTAGTGCGAAATCCCAGCAAAACCCCTCTATTCACCGTAGAACAACGAATCGAGCAGATCCTGCGCTCCACCCAACACTTAAAAAATGTAGAAGTAGACAGTTTTGAGGGTTTGACAGTAAACTATGCTAAAATCCGACAAGCTAAAGTGCTACTGCGGGGGCTGCGAGTATTAACTGATTTTGAAATGGAACTCCAGATGGCCCACACCAATAAAACCCTTTTGGGTGAAATTGAAACAGTTTTTTGGCAACTTCCAACGAGTACAGCTTTTTAAGTAGTAGTGTAGTTAAGGAAATAGCCAAGTTTGGTGGCTCCGTAGATCATCTTGTTCCGAAACACGTCGCTCTAGATATTTACAAATGTTACGCCAGCAGGAACCAAATCGCATCGAACCCGACAGCACCGGACGCAGCACTGAGAATGAATTACCTCAGAACCCAGCCGCCTTCGGAGACGAAACCCGAACCGCAGGAGTAGACATCCAGCGGGAATTGAATCGGCTTGAGGAAATTGTTCTCGACAGTCCGCGAATTCCCATGACCAGACGCACTCTGGTGGATGAAGAACAATTACTCGACCAGTTAGACTTGGTGAGGATCAATTTGCCGATCGCCTTTGGGGAAGCCGAGACGATTATCCGGCACAAGGACGAACTGCTTCACGAGGCGGAACTGTACGCTCAGGAAGTAATAGAGGTCGCAGAACAGCGAGCGGCAGAGCTTTTAAACGATATGGGCCTGCTCCAGCAAGCGAAGATAGAGGCAGATCAGTTGCGACAGCAAGTTTTGCTCGACTGCGAGGCAATTCAGCAAGCAACACTGGCGGAAGTCGAACAAATTCGTTATCAAGCTCAAGCAGAATTAGAGGAGATGAGAGCCAGAGCCCTGGCTGAATGCGAAGAAATTCAAAACGGAGCCGACGACTACGCTGACCAAGTTTTAGACAATATCGAACATAAACTAGGCGATATGCTGCGAGTAATTCGCAACGGCCGTGATCAGTTGGATAGTGTTTCGGGTTCGTAGTGAGGACTCAAGTCCAATGGCACTGAAATTTGGTAAACCACAGAGGCCACAACCTTCGGAAACTCATTGTTTTTAGCCAACGAGCCCAGACTTTTTCAGTGCCATTGGACTCAAGTCTTCATCGTTTTGGCAAACAAGGACTAAAGTCCTTACTACAAAAAATTTTTATACTGCCGATCGAGTTAAGTTTTTTTGTTGAAATTGGAGTGAATATTGCATTTTATGGTATGCTGACAGCATTAGCAGACAGAGCAGTTTGAATTATCAAATTCTAATTCTAACAATGCAAAAAGCATCTAACAGGTTCGCTGAATTTGATTTAATCCGAGCTTTGGCGATCGTAGGCGTTGTAATTACTCATGCTGGGTTCATTGCATTTAGTGACGATCGCAGAGTTCTATTTATCTCGATCGATTCACTCCAGCTTTTCTGCGTACCAGCATTTTTACTGCTGAGCGGTTTTTTTCTGACAAACAAACTGGAAAATCAAAATAATCCCACACTAATTGTCAAAAAAAGACTATCGAGAATTATACCTCCCTATCTATTTTGGTCTGTCGCTGCGTACATCTTAATTAATTTAGGATATCTCAAAAAATTTGATTTAATTTCATTAATCGGACATATACTGACTGGCTCCGTGATGCCTCCCTATTACTTTATAGTTGTAATTATTCAATGCTATTTTTGGTGGTGGCTCCTGGTTAAATTAAATTGTTTAGAATTCCGAAAAATTTTGGCTTTGGGTTTGGCAATTCAAATAATTTATACCATCCTCTTTTACCTAACAGCTTTTAAATACATTTCCATACCTTTACCATTGATGGAACGGTGGATTTTTAGTTGGATGTTGCCATTCTCAACAGGTTTAGTTTTGGGTCGATCGTATGACAGAATTCAAGAATATCTGCAACGCATAAAAATCCCAGTTTTAGGAGTAACTATATTGTTCTATCTGGCTAGTATTTGGGAAAATTACGCGCTCTATATAGTTGATTCTGATGGATGGTTTGCGAGATCGTTTTTTAAACTATCTGCTCAAGGATACGCAATTTTATTCGTATTGTCGATCGTCGCCTTTTCTAAAAGTATCCGACTTCCCAGTAGAGGAGCTGGATTAATCAATATATTGGCTGCTTATTCATTCCCGATATACCTGCTGGATTTCGCAGTAATTAGGTATGTTAGTTTAGTGTTCTATAAGTTTTTTGATCCTGCTAATATCCTGTTCAAGCTCGCATTTTTAGCAAGCACGAACTTCATAGTTTGTTCGGCGATTATTTACCTGTTGCAAAAAGTTTTGCCCAAGCGTTATAGCCAGTACATTCTGGGAATTTAATTAGAGTTTATACTTCACCGAATGTCTTCATAAAATTGCTTGAGATACCTCGCAGAAACCCCAAAACCCCACAAAAGACCAATAGTAACATAGATAGCGATCGCCTTGAATTCGCCCCAAGCAGCAACCCGTCGATCGCTACTTTCCACTACCCTATTTACTAACTTAATTTTCCCCATTTCCACCAACTTCAAACACAAATCAGCCTCTTCCATAAAGGGAATCGTAACCGTTTCGTCTTGACTACCGCCGTCTACGACCAACACCTCCCAAGCGGGAGGATTGAGAATGCTGACTTGGCGGAGGGTGCGTTCCAGACAAGTCGCTTCGTTCAGGGCGGGGATGATAATAGAAACACGATTCATCTGGTTGAAATTTATGCCACAAGTATTATAATAAAAAGCTCGTGGCGATTCACGATTTTAGAAAAACTGAATAAAAAGCCCGCGCGATCGAAGGTCTCTCAATCGCGCACTTTTCCCAAAAAATCAGGATTCGCCAATTCTATATTATTCTAACTAGAATCGGAAAAAGCATGGTAAAAAATGAAGTTAAAAATGATTTAGCATTTTACGATGAAAATGCCGATAACTGGTGGGACGAAAATGCTAAAATTTACGCTCTTTATCATCTCAACAAACCGAGATTTGAATTTTTTGACAGACACGCGACTAATTGGCAGGGATTGAAAACTTTAGATGTCGGGTGTGGTGGCGGCTTTTCTTGCGAGTTTATGGCCGAAAGAGGCGCTGTTGTTTCGGGAATCGATCGATCCCAAAAGTGCGTTGAAGCCGCTCGAAATCATGCAGCTACCAGCGGTTTCGAGATTGACTACAGGCAGGGTTTTGCAGAAAATATGCCCTACGCTGACAATACATTTGATGCTGTAATCTGCGTTGATGTATTAGAACACGTTGCCGATTATAAAAAGGTGGTATCTGAGGTTCACAGAATTCTCAAGCCGGGGGGATTGTTCTTTTTTGATACTATCAACAGAACTTTTTCGTCACAATTTGTGATGATTTGGTTGATGGAAAATATCTTGCAGGAAATTAAGCGGGGCGTTCACGATTGGGAAAAGTTTATTACGCCGGAAGAGCTGTCTCTGGTAATGCGCGATATCGGTTTTAGCAATGTTGAAATTAAAGGTTTTGATATGTTTGGAGAAATGGGCGCTCTTTTAGCCGAGATGCAAAGTTTTTGGAAAAATTTGATGACTGGAAAGCAGTTATTTCCTTCATCGGCTGTTTTTAAACAAGTGTCTCAAACTCTAACCTCGAATTTTGCTAACTATATTGATTACAAAAGATCGGGTTTGTTTAAAATCCAAATTAATCAGGATTCGTCGATTATGTATGTTGGCGTGGGGGAAAAGAAGTAATTTGTTGACTCTTGACTGATAACTGATGACTGTTGACTATTTTAAGAAGTAACTGCGAATACTTAGCAAGTATTTTGGGATGGAGCCGATCGCCCCAAATTACCGCCCTATCAAATTTGGGTTGCCACTGCTGCTTGTATACCGAGTTATACAACCTATCGCAACAAATCTTAATGTTTAGTTCTTGACAATTTATCGGAACTGCATGGTAGCTTATTGAATATAAATCGCAATAACTACCGGAAGTTAACAGTACCTGGAGGTCAATCACCGTGACAGCAGTAGCAATGGTGTCAGCGTCAGGCGATCGCACCTGCGACGCCCCGTACAGCCAAAAACTGATGAATTTGGATAAAAATTCAGAAATACCCGACCTCGATAATTCTCAAGATGTGACCATCGCCGTCTTAGAAGGGCTGGGAAATCTGGCTGTGGGCGATAGAACCGTTACTTTAACACCGGGAGTATTTGTGTTTGTACCCGCTGGCATTTCACGCGCCCTAAAAGTAGAAACGATGCTGAATCTGTTACTGATTCACTGCCAACCAGATCCCGATCTGTGCGAGTCCGCTTGGTTAATGAACGTTCAACTTTAAAAGGATGAAAAAACAGTGTCCTTGCTGTCTTGACTACCTGATATCTCAGGTTTGCCACAATCGCGTCTACTGTTTTTGTCTGAATTGCAGGCAGGAAATGCCAAATCCTGACTCAAAAAAAATAAATCTCAAGCACTATCAAGTTTCCCCTTCGGAGTAAAAATGTCGAAATCAATTGGGCTATTCTACGGAACAACAACTGGTAAAACTGAGTCTGTAGCTGAAATGATTCGGGATGAATTTGGTGGCAATATCGTGACTTTGCACGAGATAGGCAGCATTGAAAATGATGATTTTGCTGAATATGAATGTCTGATTATTGCCTGTCCAACCTGGAATATTGGCGAACTGCAAAGCGACTGGGAAGGTTTTTTCCCCGAACTTGAAAATATTGATTTTAGCGGCAAAAAGGTGGCTTATTTGGGAACTGGCGACCAAGAGGGCTACCCGGATAATTTTATGGATGCAATGGGGATTTTAGCAGAAAAAATCTCGGAACAGGGTGGTGAAACTGTGGGCTACTGGCCAGTAGACGGCTATGATTTCAATGAATCTAAAGCTGTAGTTGATGGCAAATTTTTGGGTCTTGCTATTGACGAAGACAACCAATCTGACATGACCCAAGCGCGGGTCAAATCTTGGGTATCTCAACTCAAGAAAGAATTTGGAATCTAAGATTAACGGTGGGCGGGCTAGAAGCCTGCCCCGCAATATAAATTCTGGATAACTTTATTTCCCACTTAAAATTGATGAAATTCACTTCAGATGATGTGCTCTGGCTAAGTGCCAGCCCAAGTTTGAAATTATTCGATCGCTCTCTCCTTAACTATTTAAATCAGTCAGTACCAATCCAAATATGGGAATACGAACAAACTGAAGATGAAGCTTGTTCTTTAGATGTCGCTGTTGAGCTACTACATCACTATTTAAAATTTCGCGATCGCCCAATTCATCTAATCGGTCACAGTACCAGCGGAGTAATTGGTTTAATGTATGCGCGCCGCTATCCTCACAAAGTCAGCTCTTTGGGACTCTTAGCTGTTGGCTTGCCATCTACTATTAATTGGCAAGCTCATTACTATACACATCTTTCGGCTTTTTCCTGGAGCCGCGAACAAGTTTTAAATCAAATGGTTGGCGATATGCTGGGATTCCAAAATAAAAGTCTCAATCTAAGATTTGTACCATATTTTGATGATGATTTAGCCTGTTCTCCTTGTCCTCACTCCTTATTCACGATGAGTGATTCCCGCGATGAAGGTGTCGAAGTACCTTTGTTGTTATGCAGTAGCAAGACAGATTTTGTAGTATCTCCTATTATGATGCGCCGCTGGCTGAAGTTGCTGAAAAAAGGCGATCGACTTTGGGAATGTAAAGACGGCAGGCATTTTTTCCATCACTTCTATCCAGAACAAGTTGGGGAAGAAATACTTAATTTTTGGCTATCTATACACAGCCACCAACCGATTTTAGACTTGAAGTTCTAGCTTGTATATCCCGATTATTGATAAAAAATTGTAAGAATTTTTGGATGCTAAAAGCAATGCCGATTCGCCACTACCAATTAATACAAAATCCGGCTGATTCATCCCCGTTATAAATTGTATGGTGCGTCGCTCGTTTAATCTCGGTTTAAGCGCGAGAATTATTCGTGGCGACGCACCCTACGCTCCTGCTCATTATAAAGGGGGTAACAAACCCGGATTTGGTATAATAGGGGCGGGCACGGGGTAGGGTGGCTACTAATTCACAATTTATCAAAAAATATGCCAGCAATTTTTCTGCCAAAATCGATCGCACAGCTTACAGAATCCACATCAATTGCTTTAGCCCAAAGCATTCAACAAGAAGCAATTACAACTCCCCTAACTTCTGAGCCAATTGCCACAACTTACGTGTGTCAAGGCAGCGGAAACACGCCTATTTTGCTAATTCACGGCTTCGACAGTTCCGTGTTTGAATTCCGCCGCCTGTTGCCACTGCTTGCCGAAAAAAATGAAACTTGGGCGGTTGATTTATTGGGTTTTGGCTTTACAGAAAGAGTGGCGGGTTTGCCTTTTAGTGCGAGGGCGATCGCAGCTCATCTTTGGTATTTTTGGAAAACGCTAATTTCGCAGCCTGTAATATTAGTCGGTGCATCGATGGGAGGTGCAGCAGCAATTGATTTCACTCTCAATCATCCCGAATCTGTCAAAAAATTAGTATTAATTGACAGTGCTGGTTTTGCGATCACTTCTAATAAGGGGAAATTTTTAGTTCCTCCTTTAGGATATTTGGCAACTTCATTTTTGCGCAACCCCAAAATCCGCCAAAAAATTAGCGTCAATGCTTATTTTGATAAAACTTTGGCTTCTGTAGATGCACAAACTTGCGCCGCCTTACACCTAGAAATGTCCAATTGGAATCAAGCTTTAATTGCGTTTACCAAAAGTGGCGGTTACGGAGGTTTTGGGGAAAAACTGTCACATATTCAGCAACAAACGCTGATTTTGTGGGGGAAGCAAGACCGAATTTTGGGGACGGCGGATGCGGCGAAGTTTGAGAGGGCGATCGCGAATTCCCAACTAATTTGGATACCGGATTGCGGACACGTTCCGCACTTAGAAAAACCGCAGATTACCGCCCAACATATTTTAGATTTCGTAGCTAATACATAATATATAGCTGTTCTCAAATCTATCAAGTAGGTTGGGTTTAGCGTCAGCGTTACCCAACACCTGATTTTCAATATACCTCTTCAAAAACTAGGTTTTTGTCTAGAGATGGTAAGGGTTTCCGATTTTTTTTGGAGATGTCTAATGAACAATTGGGTTTCGCGATCTTAACCCAACCTACATATTTTTACAACTCATTTGGTGGGCGGGGGCGGGTTTTGGAGATTGTTAATTTGAGGCAATTATTGTTGTAAACTTGCCCCTACAAATTCGGTATTTAGGATTTTTGGGTTTAAAAAAATACAACTTTCAAACTTTGGGTAAATACTTTTGTACGATACTCCATCCTGTCAGCAGAACAGTGGCAAATCCCGCAAATAAAACTAAATTAGTGCTGATGTGGAGGGGACGCGCCCAAGGGCGTTTAGGGCTAATTTGCAGCCCACTACCAACAGAAATTAGCACTAGCGCCACCACCGCTAACCCCGCAGGTAAATGAGCTGAGTGACCCAAATTTCCGTAGTATCCCAGCGTACCAACTATGCCAATTCCCATCAGTAAAATTACGAGAGTTGCCATCCCCGTACCCAGGATCAAATGAACGGGACGCAGCCATTGCGGGCGAGGCTGTTTGGCGCTGCGGGCCGCAAACATCCACGAACCAGTCACAACCAACAACAGGTAAGCAAACAGGGAAAAACCCATTGACCAAGCTGCTATTTTCCACAACCATAAGAAAGAAGGTAGATTCATTAATTATATAGTAATTAGGGATGGCGAAAACAGGTTTCTTTCCTATTTTACCTGGACTTAACATAAAAATAAATAATCTTGACAAAAAGGCGATCGCCATAATCAACTCCCTTTTGCAGTCAATCAAGGGAGTTTTCTTCGATTTGGGCTAGGTTTACCCATATAATATCTTATAGTATTGCTGTAATTCCCCGTACAGGCTCTTTGTTCTCGGTTTCAAAGGAAGTGAATTGAGTCATAATATTATTTTTGCATTTTCTGCTTTAAATACCATAATATAATTTAATCTCTAGTAGCTGTGTATTTTAGCGCTCATGACGATCGCCATTGATTTTGGAACTAGCAACACCGTCGTCGCTCGCTGGAATCAAGCCCTCCAGCGGCCCGAAACTTTGAAATTGCCGGGACTCTCGGCAATCTCCGCTCAAAATCCGCCCCTAATTCCCAGTTTACTCTACGTTGAAAATGCTAATCAAAGTCAAGTAATACTCGGTCAACAAGTCCGAGACAAAGGCCTTGACTTGAGTACAGATTCTCGGTTTTTTCGCAATTTTAAGCGAGGGATTGGCACTTCCGTTCGGGGTTTTTTGCCAGAAATTGACGGGCGAGTTATTACTTTTGAGCGAGTAGGACAATGGTTTTTAGAGCAAATTGTCGGCTCAATTCGCGAACTGCCCTTACCTGTAGATTCTTTGGTTTTTACCGTTCCAGTAGATAGTTTTGAAGCTTATCGAAATTGGCTGGGTCAAGTGTCTCAATCTTTGCAAGTAGAAGAGGTGCGGATGTTGGATGAACCCACGGCGGCGGCTTTGGGTTACGGTTTGGCCGATCGCGAAAATCTTTTAGTAATTGATTTTGGCGGCGGAACTCTCGATCTTTCTTTGGTGCGACTTGACAATAAATCTGGCAAAAAGCCTCTAGGTTTGGTTCTAAAATGGGGCGAAAAATTGCTGGCTGAAAGTTCGGGACAAAAGGCAAAAGTTGCCCGTGTTTTAGCTAAAGCCGGACAAAATTTAGGCGGTTCGGATATTGATAATTGGCTGGTAGACTATTTTATCAAAACAAAAGGCTTGACAAAATCTCCGATAACAACTCGGTTAGCCGAACGCTTAAAAATTCAGTTGTCTTTGCAAGAAAAGGCAACGGAGGTTTATTTTGACGATGAAAACTTTGAGAGTTACGAATTAGAATTAGAGCGCGATCAATTTGAATCGATCCTCGCCGAACATCATTTTTTTGACAACCTCGATGAGTGCATGGATCGAGTATTGCAGCAAGCGCGGCGCCAAGGCTTAGAAATTGGCGACATCGATGCCGTTTTGCTAGTTGGTGGCACCGTCCAAATTCCCGCCGTGCAGCGTTGGATCGAGCAATATTTCGACACGGCAAAGATTAAGTGCAACAAACCTTTTGAAGCCATTGCCCAAGGTGCTCTGCAACTCAGTCAAGGCATAGAAATCAAAGATTTTTTATATCACAGTTACGGCATCCGTTACTGGAACCGCCGCGAAAATTGCCACAGTTGGCACAATTTAATCAAATCCGGTCAGTCTTATCCGATGAGCGAACCAGTAGAATTAGTATTGGGCGCGTCTGTGGAAAATCAGCCGAGTATAGAATTAATTATCGGCGAATTGGGAGCAGAAACTGGGGGGACTGAAATATATTTTGACGGCGACAGATTGATTACTAAGCAACTCGCCGATCGAACATCGGTGCAGCCGCTAAATGATAAAGATGGAGCTCGCAGCATCGCCCAATTGGCGCCGCCAGGGTATCCCGGCAGCGATCGAATTAAAATCTTCTTCCGGGTTGACGAACAGCGCTTTTTGCGTATTACAGTGGAAGATTTGCTGACAAATCAAACTTTGTTAGAGGATCGGTCAGTCGTACAGTTAAGCTAAAAGCCCACACTAAGCTGACGTTATAGTGCGGGTAGTTTCCTAGTCACCCCTCTGACTGAGGAAGCGTAAGCACGAGGAAAGAGCATTTTGAACTTACACCGCTGAGTTTGCTAGGTTTACCTAGATTTTTGAGCAGGGTGGGGTAGTTCACAAGCGGTTAACATCAGGTTTAGATGACATAAAACTCACCGTATTTGTGGCGAATGTAGCGGACAAACGGTTCGATCGTTAAAGGAGAACCAGTTACTCGATCGACCAATTCTACAGCAGTGTATTTGCGGCCATGCTGATAGATATTTTGTTTTAGCCAATCGTGCAGTATGGTAAAGTTTCCGTGTTCTATTTCTACGGGAATTTCGGGATGGTTTTTGACTGCTGTTTCGTAAAACTGGGCGCTCATTAAGTTGCCGAGGGTGTAGCCTTGGAACATTCCGCCGATCGTCCCAACATACCAGTGAACGTCCTGCATTGCGCCTTCGCTATCGTTAGCGGGGACAATGCCGAGGTCGTTTTTGTAGCGTTCGTTCCAGGCTTCCGGGAGATCCCGCACTGCTAATTTTCCCTCTACCATTGCCAATTCTAGGTCGAAGCGGATGGCGACATGGAGGTTATAGGTTACTTCGTCGGCGTCGGTGCGAACGAGCGATCGGGCAACTTTATTAATTGCTTTGTAAAATTGGTCAGTGGTTACGTGTCCCAACTGGCGCAAAAAAACGCCTTGCAGTTGCGGGTAAAAACATTCCCAAAAGCCTCGGCTGCGCCCAACTAAATTTTCCCAAAGTCGCGACTGGCTTTCGTGAACGCCGGAGGAAATGCCACCTGCAAGGAGAGTGCCTTCAAATTCGGGGGAATTTCCGAGTTCGTAGAGGGCGTGTCCGGCTTCGTGGATGCTGCTGAACAGTGCTTGATCTAAGTGCTCTTCGTAGACGCGGGTAGTGATCCGCACATCGTCTATAGAGAAGTTGGTCATGAACGGGTGTAGGGTGGTGTCTTGCCGTCCCCGCTGGAAGTCGTAACCCATGCGTTCTATGACTGTGCGAGTGAATTCTAGTTGCTGGGCTTCTGGGAAATGTTGGTGCAAGCAGAAGTCGTCGGCTAGGGGTTGGGAGGCGATGGCTTGGACGATGGGTACTAACTCTTGACGCAGTTCGGCAAACAGCGGTCGCAGAATCGATACTTTCATGCCGTAGTCGCTACGATCGATTAGAGGATCGGCAATGTGTTCGTATCCGGGGAAAAAGTCGGCGTATTGCCTGCTTAATTCTAGGGTTTTTTCGAGATACGGCTCGACGGCTGAAAAGTTGTTAGCTGCTTTGGCACAGGCCCAAGCTTCGTAGCAGTCGGCTTGGTGGCGGCAGAGTTTTGCCATAAAGGCTGCTGGGACTCTGGCGGCGCGATTGTAGTCCCTGCGGGCGATCCGAATCAGGCTAGCTGTGTTGGAGTCGTAGGGAAGACTTTGTTCGTAGGAACGCAAATCTTCTAAGAGTTTGCCTATTGTGGGATCTGTAAATTTTTCGTGGGATATTTGTTTAAGGGTGGCAAGTTGGCGGCCTCTGGCACTTGCACCCTTGGCGGGCATATAGGTTGCTTGATCCCAGTGCAGCAGGGATGAAGCGGATTCGATGTCCGTAATTTCATTGAGACGAGCTGCTAGTTCAGCGAATTTGACTTGAGTTTTGTCTAGGGTTTGCATGATTGGGGGTTGGGGTGCTGTTTGGCCTACAACTATTGCAGTGCGGCATCCATCATAATCAATCAATCATTGCTTACCCTGAAATAAAGCCAAAAACCGCACGTCTTCTCGTAGTGTATGCAATTTAGAGTCATTTTGGCACATTTTTAGGTATTTTTTCGGATTGAGTTCGATCGCCCGTTCCAGATTTTCGATCGCGTTGCTGGTATTGGTTTCTAAAGATTCCGGGCAGTTGTTTCCAGAGGCTGCTTGTGCTTCTAGGGCATATGCGCCAGCTTTTTGATAGTACAGGTTTGGATCGTTGGGTTCGAGTGCGATGATGCGATCGAAAGAGTCTATCGCTTCGGCAAATCGTTTGATTTTTTTGAGGGCTACGGCGCGGTTGTACCAGGCTTCGATGTTGTCTGGCTGCAATTCTACCGTTTTGTCCCAAGAGGTAATTGCCTCATAGAAGCGTTTTAAGTTGGCGAGGCCGAGGCCGCGATTGTACCAGGTTTCGCTGTCGTTTGGTTCGATCGCCAGGGCTTTGTCCCAAGAGTCTATCGCTGCTTCAAATTGTCCTATTTGGGCTTGGGCCGTACCGCGTTTGTTCCAGACTTCTGAGGCATTTTGCCGCAGTTGGAGGGTTTTGTCGTAGGAAGCGATGGCTTCTGGGTAGAGTTTTTCATCTGCTAGGGCTACGCCGCGGTTGTACCAGGCTTGGTGCATATCTGGTTTGTGTTCGAGTGCTTTGTCGTAAGCTGCGATCGCTGCTGTATTTTGCCCGGACTTTCGCAGGGCAAATGCTTTGTTATACCAAGCCTCGCTGTAGTCTGCTTTGATACCGATGGCTTTGTCGTAGGAGTCTATGGCTTCGCCGAAGCGTTCCAAGTTCGCTAGGGTGTTGCCACGGTTTGTCCAGGCTTCGTGGTAGTCTGGCTTAAATTCGATCGCTTTTTCGTAGGAGCGATCGCTTCTGAGAGCCTGTTTAATTTCCGCATGACATTGGCGCGGTTGTACCATCCTTCTGGATTGTCCTGTTTGATTTTTAGGGATTTGTTGTATGCTGCGATCGCTTCAGGTAGCTGTCCTAATTTTTTGAGGGCTACGCCTTTGTTGTACCAGGCTTCGTGAAATTTTGGTTCGAGTTCGATCGCCTTTTCCCAAGATTCGATCGCAGCTTGTAACCGTCCCATTACTTCTAGGGCGTTGCCTCGTTCGTACCAGGTTTGAGGGTCTTGGGGATTAAGTTCTGTGGATTCTTCCCCACGAGCGATCGGTTTTTCTATACTGGCTAATTTTTGCAAGGGGTTTCACCTCAATTTTTGTCAAATTGACACTTTTCTTGTTTTTTATATACGATCTTGTTTGCTTTTAAGCGTTTTTGATCGCAACTATTTGGCTATTTATCGCAATTTTACAGGAATTTGGGAACTTTCTCAAGTTTTTTTCAGTAGAATCCCATGGGTTCGGTTTCTAGGTATAGATTAATACTAATTTTTTCGATGAGTGCGTAGAAGAAACGGCTCTCCAGAAGTCCGCCAGGGGTTGAAAACCCCTGTCTCATAGCGAAAGTCGGTTAAAAACCGACTGAAGAATTTGAAGAGTTATCGTTTAATGGAGAATTGCGCCAAGCCATCGCTAGGGAATACCAGCAGCAGTGCCCAAATCTTTGCTACGGCAATTATCCAACGTGGGAGGAAATAGAAGCTTGTTTTTGGGAACTGCTTCTTTGCTTATAAAGCTAGTTTGGGCTGTGTTTGGGCTTGAAATTTGTTTAATTCCCATTAATTCCTCTGACATTTCAAAATTAGCCGTCACGCTTTGCACGTCATCTAAATCTTCCAGTGCGTCCATTAATTTGAGGAGCGAGCAAGCTTTTTCAGGAGTGTCAATTTCTACTGTACTGCTGGGAATCCAGCGAGTTTCCGACTGCAAAACTGCAAAACCTTTCTGCTTCAAAACACCAGCCAAATTTTCCAAATTCGCAACAGTTGTAAATACCTCCGCACCTTCGGTATCTTCATCAATTGATATCAAATCGTAAGATTCAGCTTCTGCTTCCAGCGACGCTTCAAACAATTGTTCCTCATCAATCGAACCTCGTAAAGTACAAACCCCTTTTTGGTCGAACATCCAGCCGACACAGCCTGTTTCGCCCAAGTTGCCACTATTTTTAGTAAAAGCTTCTCGCAAGTCAGCAGCCGTGCGGTTGCGGTTGTCTGTCAGCGCTTCAATCAGAATAGCAACCCCGCCAATGCCGTAACCTTCGTAGCGAATAGCTTCTAATTCTGAATTCGCCCCCGACAAGCCAGCACCTTTGGCGATCGCCCTTTCTATGTTTTCATTGGGAATACTGGCCGCTTTCGCTTTTTCAATTGCCGTGCGTAGTTGAAAATTGCCAGCCGGATCGGGAATTCCGCTGCGGGCTGCAACAATAATTTCGCGAGATATTCTAGCAAAAATTTTGCCTTTAACGGCATCAACTCTAGCTTTTTGGCGTTTAATATTCGCCCACTTACTGTGTCCTGCCATACTTAAACCTATTGATATCATTGCGAGTTCCCGAAGCAATCACCAGGGCCTCAGATTTCACGATACTTCTGTGCAAGTCCTATGCTAATTAAACCGAATAGTGGCTTCAGGGTCGGTGAGGTGGGAAGTATCGCCATTAAGCTCGATCGACCATTTTACATCTTGCCGTACCACTTTCACCAAACAGCACAAGGAAGCATTTATTTCGGTTTCGGCACCACCAGCCAGTCCGATCGCAGTTCCTAAAACCGACGCACCATGACCTACTAACAGTATATCGTCAGGAAACTCAAGAGCGAGGCGTTTAGCAGTTTTCCCGGTTCTTTTGAGACAAGATTCGGCTGTTTCGGGATAGTTAGTAACGTCGCTTTTGTAAGCAGGATCGATGCGGGGAAAACGCTGACATAAAGCTTTGACGGACAAGGTTTCTGGCATTTCCGTCATCCAGTCAGGATTTAGCCATTCGCACAGTCCCCACTCTAATTTAAGTAGCAAATCCAGGGCTTCTGCTGCATAGTTTGCCGTTTGCACGGTTCGCAGGAAAGGAGAGGAGAAAATGTGAGAAATTTTTTCTTTTTTGAGGCGATTGGCGAGTTGCTTGGCTTGAATATGACCGTCTTCGGAAAGGTGGGGATCGTAGCGGTGTTCTGCGGTGATAAACCAGTCGGGGTTTACGAAGTCGATGCGGTTTCCGTGTCGTGCGATCCAGACTGTTTGTGGCATAAGTTGGTTTGAGTTTGGCTTCTTGATGTAAGATTATATCAAAGATGCTGATTTTGGATCTTTATGGAATTCGAGTAGGATGAAAACAAGGCTACGTTAAATTTTTCCAAGGATCGGATCTCCACTTGCACTGTAATCTTCACGATAGGCAGGCGGCACAAATCTGCGCTTTTTACCCGCCGCGAAAGCACCGTTGTATGAGTGGTGAGAATCAGTATTAACATAATCTCCTATTTTCAATCTCAAATAGATCCGATCGAGCAATTTGTCCACCAGCCCCCAAATTCATTTCTTCAATCTAAAATCTAAAATCTAAAATCTAAAATTCCATGACTCACCATCTTCTCAAAGCGAACTGCAAAACTGTACATTTGGGCGGTTTTTCTCCAAATCTTAAACCAGCCTTAATCATTGATTCGGGCGATAGTATTGATGTCGAAACTTATTCGGGATATTATGTTGCTGACAAGGCGCCACCGGAATTTCTCACCCCGGAATTTTTAGATATTTGTCACAATTTGCCGATCGAACGTAAAGTTGGCCCTGGGCCGCACTTGCTAACAGGCCCGATTTATATTAACAATGCTGAACCGGGAGACGTTTTAGAAATCAAAATAGAGGATGTTTACCCAAGTTTGCCCGTGGGATTCAATGCAATTCGTCCCGGATGGGGGGCTTTACCGCAAGATTTTTCAGAACCTAAATTGCGGTTTATTCCCTTAGATTTAGAGCAAAAGATTGCGGAATTTCCAGCAGGTAGTGGGATTCGGATTCCGCTACATCCATTCTTCGGCATTCTCGGTGTTGCTACTTCAGAAATCAATCGTTCTTCTATTCCACCTGGGCCTTACGGTGGCAATATGGATAACCGGGAATTGCAACCGGGAAGCCGATTATTTTTACCTGTTTTTAGGCGCGGTGGCTTATTCTCGATCGGCGATGGACATTCGGCACAGGGAGATGGCGAAATCAATGTGACTGCGATCGAGACTTCGATGAATGGCAGGATTCAAATCATCCTCCGCAAGGATTTGTCGATCGTATTTCCTTTTGCAGAAACGCCTACTGATATTGTGACAATGGGATTTGGTAGGACGTTAGATGAGGCTTTTGAGTTGGCACTAAAACAGACAATTTATTGGTTGGAAAGATTTGTCGGTTTGAGTGCAGAAGATGCTTATGTTTTGTGTTCTTTGGCTGCGAATTTTCGGATTACGCAGGTTGTCAACTCTCCTCAAAAAGGTGTTCATGGGATGTTACCAAAATGTATGTTGCCGGAGGTTGAAATTAGCGATCGTTAAAATTAGAAACACGGCAAATAAAACGAGTAGAATTGGAGGCAGAGCCTCTGGAGCTGCGTTACCAGGCAGAGCCTGGGAACGAGTAGAATCTAGAGGCTTTGCCTCGTTTCCTTTCATAAAACGAGTAGAATTGGAGGCAGAGCCTCTGGAGCTGCGTTACCAGGCAACGAGTAGATCGATCGCACATTTTAGCTAGCAGGAATGACAATCGATCGCAAAAACTCCGCACTTTCTTCGGGCAATGCCGTATTAATAAACATCCCGCTACCCAACTCAAACCCAGCTTGTTTAGAAACTCTGGGAATAATCGCTATATACCAGTGAAAATATTTGGTTGCTTGTTCCGCCGTTGGCACAGAACGAATAGTATAGTTGTAATCGGGATTATTCAATCCATAATAAAGCTTAGCGAGTACAGTTTTCAAAGTATCAGCAAGGTCAAAAATTTCCGGATCGGTAATATCATCAAAGGAAGATGAATGTCGGCGCGGAAAAATCCAAATATGAAACGGGGAAAGTGCAGCGTAAGGGATAAAAGCTATGAATTGTTCGCTCTCAAAAATCACTCTTTCAGCAGCAGCTAATTCGTCTTCCAAAGTCCGGCAAAACAGACATTCTCCCGTGTCGTCAAAATAGCGAATTGCTTCATCGATCCGACTGCGAAATTGGTTGGGGACAACGGGCGTCGCCGCGATCTGTGAGTGAGGATGTTCCAGGGAAGTTCCGGCACTTTCGCCGTGGTTTTTGAAGATAATAATTGTTTCAATATGCGGATGCTTTCTGATTTCCAAATAGCGGTGGCGGTATACTAAAAGGATGTTTGCTATATCTTCAACGCTCAACAAAGCTGTTGTCAAATCGTGTCGCGGGTGTTCGACAATTACTTCGTGAAAACCGATTCCCGACATCGTGCGGTGAATTCCCGATGATATTCTCATCCTTTCTGCTGTCGGGTAAAGGGCGGGATATTTGTTGCCGATCGCCCTAACTTTCCAGCCACTACGATCGCCCAAACGGAATGTTTCTAGCGTGCCATCTTGTTCATTTCCCACGCAAAACGGACAGTCGGCGCGGTGCTGGGGTAAGGGCGCGATCGACTTTTTGGGGTTGGTAAATTGGTCCGGTCTTTTAGCGCGATCGGTAGCGATGATTACCCAATCTCTGGTGATTAGATTTTGTCTAAGTTCAGACATTTTCTTACCTTCCGTTTCAGGGTTAAGCTGTTCTCGATTGTAGATAAAAATTGACGCTCTGTCAGTGCCGAATTGCAAATTTTTAACAAATCTTGATGTTTAATAAACTTAGAATTAAAAGGTCACACGGATGGTGAAAAACCGGATTTTTTACACAAAGACTTCACTGGAGATCGGAGATTATTTAAAAAACCATGTTTTTTTGGCGGAGTGCATAAGGCTTGGTATAGTAATTGTTGATTGCCACTAATTATGATAAAATATATCCATCGCAACAGCTAGGAACTAATCTATGGTTCTCCAAATCAATCCCACCAAACAAGCACCAATTGTTACCTGGGAAAAACTGCCAGAAGACTTTATATTACCAGACGATCCTGTGGAAAATATTCAACAGCCACCGCTGGCGTCCGCACTGACGGATGCTCTCGGTACCGGCGATCGCATTCAACCCGAAATGTTAATTGCCTCGAATTTTGCGATCTCTGCTACCGTCAATCAAAAGACAGTAGTCAAAGCGCCAGACTGGATGTACGTGCCGCGAGTATTGCCGCTAGCCGAAGGAGTGATTCGCCGCAGCTACACGCCGTCTTTGGAGGGCGATCGAGTTGCCATAGCGATGGAATTTCTCTCAGAAACCGACGCTGGAGAATATTCGGTTCGCGCCAAATATCCTTACGGCAAACTGTATTGCTACGAGCAAATTTTGCAGATTGCTACCTACGTTATTTTTGACCCTTATGAAGTCGATTTGGAGGTGCGCTGTCTGCAAGAAAATCAATATGTTTTGCAGTCGCCGACAGCAGAGGGACATTACTGGATACCAGAAATTAATTTGTTTTTGGGTATTTGGTACGGAACGCGATTGGGTGCAACTATGAACTGGTTGCGGTGGTGGGATGCAGCGGGAAATTTGCTGCTTTGGAGTGCGGAACAATCGGAATTGGAACGACAAAGAACCGAACAAGAAAGGCAAAGGGCCCAAAGTGCGATCGCCCAATTAGAAACTGAACGCCAGCGCAGTGAAATACTCGCGGCTCAACTGCGGGAATTGGGTATCGATCCGAATGCTTGAAAAAGCTCAACCATCAAGCCATCCGCGTTCATCTGCGTTCATCTGCGGTTAAAAAATCTCAAATCTCACCAAGCCAGGCCCTCGCCCTCGCCTGCAAATATTCATCGATATTAGATTCTAGCTTTAGCTGTTGGCTGATATTCCAGCAAAACCATTCAAGAAATTTATTTGTATTACTAAATATTTCTGTTAATATAATCAACTCATCACGTTGCGTATAACCCTGTTCATTTTTGATATTAAATAACTCACAAATATTTGAAATATGATCGCTGACACACGATCTCGTTACTTTTTTACCTGACAACTAATTTGTGAGACTAAATTGACGATCGCCCGCAAACACAAAAAATCTAGATATTGTAAAGTTACGCATCAAAACCAAAGAAACCGGGTTTTTGACAGTTTTTGCGCTGTAGCGAAGTTCGAGCGCTAAAAACCCGGTTTCTGACCACCCGTGCGTAAGTCCTATTCAACTTAAAACAATGAAACTAGAAAAACCTAATTCAGACAAGACAGCATTAGCTAAAAAGGTAAATAAAGTGAAAAAATCTGATAATTCCAACATCAAATGGTGGATTGAAAAAGTTGCAGTACCGATCGCGATCGCCCTAATTCCTGCCCTGATTCCGCTAGCCACAACCTACATCACCACTCAAAATACCCAACAACCGCCAAATCCGCAGATCGATCGCCCGATTCCACCATCCCAATAATGTATTGTGCGATCGACCTTGTTATCATCATTTTTTTGGTAGCAAGCGCGATCGAGCCTCCCTAGAAGGAACAGCCGTCACAGACAACACAGAGAATTCGATCGAGCGGGCGATCGACTCTACCGTCAATGCTACCTTAAAGACGATAAATTTCGCCATTGTTTGCCTCTAATCCTTTTGGTAATCTGGGGATTGTCAAATATAAAGAGGGCAATATGGAACAATGGATAAATCGGATTAACCAAATTCGGGAAACGCTAGGAGTGTCGCCCTACAAAAACATTGCTGTTGCAGACTTCCTGATTGGGAACGATCGCGGCGAATTGATAGCAATTAGCGGTCGATCGACTCGTTCCGGCACAGTTGGTTTACCAGATGAACCATTATTTCAGACTTTTGAAGTCCCACCCGGACATTCACGAGCATATGACAGCGAACGCAAACTACTTGAGGAAGTGGCATTGAGATATGTTCAAACACCAGAAGTTCAAGGTAGAGTAAATCTATGGACAGAAAGAACACCCTGCGATTCCTGTTGCGAGGTAATAGAGCAATTTCGCAGGCGGTTCCCCAATATCATACTGACGGTAAACGATACAATGTAAGCTAGGCATAACTTAGGCACGACCCTATTTTGAAATGGGGGAGATCTAAAGTTTTAAATCTTGATAATTTCATCAATGCTGCGTAAGTCTTGCAAAACTTAAAGGATGTATTAGCTATGTACTTAGATCGAGTCATAAACCAACTGATAGAACTAAAACTCGTGCGCCAAGATGAACTGGTAGGCTGTACTCGCGATGAGGTGGCTGCTTTCGAGCAACAGTTGGGAATTTCTCTGCCCCGCGCCTATCAGGAATTTCTGTTATCTATGGGCCATAGTGCGGGTCAATTTTTGCGGGGTTCGGACTGTTTCTTTCAACATCTACCTCAACTGCAAGAATGGGCGATCGAGTTATTGCAGGAAAATAACTTTGCCCAATCCATACCAGAGGATGCCTTTATTTTCTTCATGCACCAGGGCTATCAATTCAGCTTTTTTAGATTATCAGAGGGCGCCGAACCCCCGACTTACTCATACTGCGAAGGTACAGAGGAAACTTCTTTCATTAAAAGTCATGAAAGCTTTAGTGATTTTTTGGCGACAGAAGTAGAAATTCACGCGAAGTATTTGATAGCTTTTGCTAGGAAGTGATGAAATCGCACATAATTTATGTTTGCAATCCTAAGTTATGCCAATTGTAACTGCACGTTTTGCAACTTGCAAATCGCTTTCAATACTTGCGCCAATAAGAGCGATCGCTCTCGATCGATCAAATTAACTTCAGGTAAAATCTGATAAGTACAAGGATTTCCTCGCGTCACCCGCACAAACCGATAACTTTCGCCATTCGTCGTCAATCCCCAAACAGACGATTGCTGCTGCAAACTTTTATAAGCATAAGTCAGCAATTGCGGTAAACCGGCCCAAGAATCAAGCGCGCTATTTTTTGCCTCGACTACCAAAATCCAAAACTGTGTCGTCGCTATCTCTGCATCCGGCTGATTTACAGCTAAAATATCCAACCGCCCTTTAATTAAAGTATCTTTATCCTCAACTTCAATGGGTATGCTATCCTCCATTGTCAGCACTACAGGAACGTCGAAGAATCCAGTTAACCGCATTAACGGCGCAAGCACTAAAAATTTAACCATTTTTGCCGAAACTTTCCCTGCTTCTAAATGACGCCAAAAGAGATTTTCAATTAGCAATAATTCTTGCTGTTCAAAATCAGTCAACGGTTCCATAGATAAAAAATCAGCAAAAGAACTTGCTGTTTGTCTTTCCAGTTTGAGAAGGCGGCGAACGTCATTTAGCGAAAGTTTGCTGGCGTCTGGGTTTTCGGTCATGGCTTTAGTGCGATCGACTGTTTCGACAACTTATATTATAAAAGCATTACCAGCGGATTTACTATGATATAATCATACCAGATATATTCTGTAAATCAGCTATATTTTATGAAAGCAATTAAAGTGATGGCAACGATCAACGAACGAGGACAATTGTGCGTTGACGAACCGCTAAAGTTAGAACGCAATAGCCGAGTCGAAGTAATTGTGCTGGTTCCAGAAGTAACAGCAATTAATGAAGACGAGCCATCTAATGAAGTAATTTTAGCAGATTTCCGTCAAGCTTGGCATGAAGCAATGACGGGTAAAACGATTCCTGCTGCCAAAATTTGGGATGGAATTGATGATGTCTGAGCAACCATTGATTCAAGTCGAAGCTGCGCCAACATTACAAACTGATATTCCAGCAGATGAAATTGTCGGCATCATTTTAGAATACGATCGGCGTGCAACTGAAGATGAAGAAGATGTCTGAATTTTGAGTTGGGTTTTGAGGGCGATCGACTGTTTCGACAACTTATATTATAAAAGCATTACCAGCGGATTTGCTATGATATAATCATACCAGATATATTCTGTAAATCAGCTATATTTTATGAAAGCAATTAAAGTGATGGCAACGATCGACGATCGAGGGCAATTGTCCGTTGACGAACCGCTAAAGTTAGAACGCAATAGCCGAGTCGAAGTAATCATGCTGGTTCCAGAAATAACAGAGATTAATGAAAGCGAGCCATCTAAGGAAACCAACCACCAAACCACGAAACTAGAAGACTATTTCAACTTCCTCAGACCAGATGATATTCGGCTCAAAGGAACGCGCATCGGCATCGAAACCATCCTTTATGAATACCTGTTTCGCGCTCGAACTCCCGAAGAAATCGCTAACATTTATACATCCCTCACCCTCGAACAGGTTTATGCGACAATTTTGTACTACCTGCACAACAAAGGAGCAGTCGGTAAGTACATGACCGAATGGTGGGAATGGAGTGAGAAAATGCGAGAAGAACAACGTCGCAATCCTTCGACCGCGGCTGAAAAAATCCGCAAATTGAGAGCAGCAAGAGATGCAATGAGAAAAGCTGATGGCAATCCAGTATCTATTTGATGAAAATGTCGATCCTGCCTATGCTAACCAAATCCGGCGGCGCAACCCTAATGTGTTTGTTTTAGCAGTGGGAGAACTAACAGCACCTGCCCAAGGAACTCTCGATCCAGAAATTCTTATTTGGTGCGAAACTCACAACTTCATTCTCGTTACCAACAACCGTCGCTCTATGCCAGTTTATTTAGCAGACTATCTAGAGCAAAATCGCCATATCCCAGGAATATTTATCCTGAATTCCAAGATGAGTATCGGTCAAAATATTGACGAACTGATTTTGATTTATCAAGGCTCGTTTGATGATGAATACCAAGATAGAATTGAGCATTTACCGCTGTAATAATTTCTAACACATCCCCAACAGTTACAAATTTTCCCAAAGTCTTAAGGAAAATAAACATACTTTTGCCCCAATTTATGCACACAATAGCTAAAAAGAGTAACTGAACTAAAAACTAACAGCGATGTCACAAGATACGATCGAATCAATCCTCCAAGAAAAACGCCTTTTTCAACCCCCCGCAGAATTCTCTGCAAAAGCTCAAGTCAAAAGCTTGGAAGAATACCGCGCCCTCTACGACAAAGCAAAAGCAGACCCCCAAGCATTCTGGGCTGAATTGGCCGATCGAGAGTTAGACTGGTTTCAAAAATGGGATACCGTACTCGACTGGCAGCCGCCTTTTGCTAAATGGTTTGTTAACGGCAAAATCAACATTTCTTACAACTGTCTGGACAGACACTTAACCACTTGGAAAAAAAATAAAGCCGCCTTAATTTGGGAAGGCGAACCCGGAGATTCCCGCACGCTAACTTACGCGCAACTGCACCGCGAAGTTTGCCAAATGGCGAATGTTATTAAGGAATTGGGAGTGCAAAAGGGCGATCGCGTTGGTATTTATATGCCGATGATTCCCGAAGCTGCGATCGCCATGTTAGCTTGTGCCAGAATCGGTGCAGTACACAGCGTTGTTTTTGGCGGATTCAGTGCCGAAGCATTGCGCGATCGACTCGTTGACGGCCAAGCAAAACTGGTAATTACTGCTGATGGTGGCTTCCGCAAAGATACAGCAGTCGGCCTCAAAGCACAAGTCGATAAAGCATTAGCAAATAACGCCGTACCCAGCATTACCAACGTCCTCGTAGTTCAACGCACCAAACAGCAAATTGAGATGGAACCGGGGCGCGATGTTTGGTGGCACGAATTGCAAAAAAATGCCTCTCCAAATTGTCCTGCCGAACCGATGGATAGCGAAGATATGCTATTCATTCTCTACACTTCGGGAAGTACCGGAAAACCCAAAGGAGTCGTCCATACAACGGGCGGTTACAACCTTTATACCCACATGACAACCAAGTGGATATTCGACTTGCAAGATACCGATGTTTACTGGTGTACCGCTGATGTCGGCTGGATTACCGGACACAGTTACATCGTCTACGGGCCGCTGTCCAACGGTGCGACAACATTAATGTATGAAGGCGCACCTCGACCTTCAAATCCCGGCTGTTTTTGGGATGTAATTGCCAAATACGGCGTCACAGTTTTCTATACCGCACCAACAGCAATTCGCACGTTTATGAAAATGGGCGAAGAATTGCCAAATGCCAGAGATTTGTCATCTTTGCGATTGTTGGGAACCGTCGGCGAACCGATCAATCCCGAAGCTTGGATGTGGTATCAGCGGGTAATTGGCAACTCGAATTGTCCGATCGTCGATACTTGGTGGCAAACAGAAACAGGCGGAATTATGATTACCGCTTTGCCCGGTGCAATCCCCACAAAACCCGGTTCTGCAACTCTACCTTTCCCCGGAATTGTTGCCGATGTCGTTGACCAAGATGGCGAACCTGTAACTAATCAAAGCGGCGGTTATTTAGTTATCAAACATCCTTGGCCGGGAATGATGCGCACTCTTTACAACGATCCCGATCGTTTTCGCCGCACTTATTGGGAATATTTGCACCCGAAAGATGGGCAATTCGTTTACTTTGCAGGAGACGGCGCGCACAAGGATAAAGACGGTTATTTCTGGGTAATGGGCCGCGTTGACGATGTAATTAATGTGGCAGGACACCGACTCGGAACTATGGAAGTTGAATCGGCTTTGGTATCCCATCCAGCGGTGGCGGAAGCTGCGGTTGTTGGCAAACCGGACGAGATTAAAGGTGAGGAAATTGTGGCTTTTGTGACGTTAGACAACTCACAGCAACCTAGCGATGAATTAGCTAAGGAATTGAAGCAGCACGTCGTTAAAGAAATAGGGGCGATCGCGCGTCCGGGAGAGATTCGATTTACTGATGCTTTACCGAAGACTCGCAGCGGGAAAATTATGCGGCGTTTGTTGCGTTCTTTGGCTGCGGGAGAGGAGGTTTCTGGAGATACTTCGACTTTGGAAGATCGGACTGTTTTGGATAAATTGCGAGGTGGTTCGTAGGGGTGTGCAACCGCAGATTTTAGCAGATTAATGCGGATGGACGCGGTTTTAATAATCTGCGTTCATCTGCGTTTATCTGCGGTTTAATTGTTCGATAAAATAATAGTTGTATGGCATTACCATCGTATAGTATTTGAACCAAAAAGATTTGATTGACGTATTTTACTATCGATCGTGCAACAATTTGCAAAAATTAATATAAAAATACAGAGAGCAGTGTTAACAGACAGCAAACTCGTGTATAATGCAACTGATATGCGTATTAAACCTCAAGTCTAACAGGGTTCAAAATATGGCAACCAGGATTCAGAACCTGCAAATAACTCAAGTAGTGGATGGCGATACGATTAAAGTTTCGATCGATGGCAAAACAGAGTCTCTGCGGCTGATTTGTGTAGATACAGAAGAAAGCCAACCCAGCAGTTCAAAACCAGTAACTACGGCTGGTAAAGAAGCTTCAGAAATGGCTAAAAAATACTTCGCTACCGCAGATGGTGAACTGGTGAAGGTGGATATTGAATTTGATACCGACGATCCAGTAGAAATTGCTGTGGAAAAACACCGGGATAACTACGGTCGTCTTCTCTGCTACGTGTATAAAGGTGCAGAAAATTACAATTTAAAATTGATTAAAGAAGGCTGGAGTCCCTACTTTGTGAAATATGGGCGATCGAGATTATATCACCGCCAAATGACGGAAGCAGAATCTGTGGCAAAAGCCTACAATTTGATGATTTGGAATCCAAGTACAAATGCTAAAATTCCCTCTCGCAATTATGCTAATCTATTGCCTTGGTGGTCGATGCGAGGTTCAATTGTCGAAGAATTTCGATTATCGGAACCAACGGGCAGAGCATTTTCTGTAAGGTTGGATTACCCAAAAATATTATCAGCTTCCGAGACAGCCAAATCGATCGCGATTTTCTGCGATTTGCAAGCTGGGATTAATAAATGGATCGGTGGCAATGCTCTGATTTATGCGGGTTCAGTTTATCATAAATTAGATTTGTGGATACCGGATGCTGAAAGTAACACAATGGCACCTTTAAAGCGGCTGATTGAAAAGCGTTATGCAGGTCTAGGACGTGGCTATGTGTATATCAATGGCAAGGTAGAACAATACAAAGGAAAGCCTCAAATAATTTTGAGGGATATCAAACAATTTTCTGACTTTCCCCCATAAGACTGATATGATCTACTAAAAATATCAAGTTGTATTCAAACAGGTTTTATATGTTTTTACTTCGAGACATCAATCCACTTTCGTTGAAGTTGCTCAAATATGAATGGCTCGAAATAGATGCCTACTCTAGCTGGCAATCTCTTGTTTCATCTTTTAGATGCGATCGTTTTTTAGTCTCAACTCCAGCTATTTAACCGAACCCGATCTAACTTGAATAATTGGGTGTTCTTCGGCGCACCCGATTTGTGCAATCGCTTAAATGGATGGTAAGATAATATATAGCCTTTCTCAGATAGATGAGGTACAGTCCCGTAATGGGTAATGGAACTCCCCCCCAAGGGGGTAATGCGGGAATTGGGGAATAAGTAAGAGTTAGTTGTTCGTAATTTTTCTAACCAATAACCAATAACAAAGCTTTTCTGTCCAATTACCAATTACCAATTACCGATTACCAATTACCGATTACCCATTACCGACGTGCCCGGCGTACCTCATGTTACTGAGAAAGGCTATATATGACTCTCCTGCGATCGAGAAGGAAAGCCTCTATTATTAAGTGATTAAGCAGGCATGATATTACCTCAAAACAGCCAAAAGGCAATCACTCAAGCAGCTCTCCCGATCGCAGCAACACTCGCCGATCGTCCAGCAAGAGCGCCGGACTTAGCTGCTGAAAATCAAGTTCTTCATACGCTGGCTCGACAACCGATCGACGATCCGCAATCCACGCTCAAAACCCTGGTTCGGATTGCAAAGGATCTCTCTGGAGCTGATAGTGTGGCGATCGGCTTGTTCGAGACTTTACCAGATAATACCAAAGTCTTTCGCTGGGTGGCGATCGCAGGTGAATTAGCATCTTTGGAACAAACGATCGCACCAAGCAACTTGAGTCCTGGTGACACGGCGATTCATTGCGGACAGCCACAACTGTACGCGCATCCCGAACTCTATTTCACCTACCTGCATCATCCGCAGTTTCCGATCGTTGAGGGAATGCTGTTTCCGCTGTGCGCGAACGATCGACCGCTAGGCACTCTGTGGCTGCTTTCTCACAACCAACAGCGATTGCTCGATCGGGAAGACGAACGATTGATGACCAGTCTCGTAGGCTTTGCTGCGACTGCTTTGCAGAATATTCATTTGGGTCAGATAGCCTCGGAGGCATTGCAGCGCGAGCAAGCCGCGAGGCTAGAAACAGCAGCCACCCGTCAAGCTTTGGCAGAGTCGGCTCAATCGGCAGTTCAGATTCTCGAAAGCATTACCGATGCAGTTATCTGTCTGGATCGGGAGTGGCGCATTACTTACGTCAACCAGGAAGTTACTAAGATCAATAACCGGCCACCCGAGGAGATCATCGGTAAAACGCACTGGGAAATCTGGCCTTGGTCGGTCGGCACCATCGTCGAACAGACTTACCGCCAGGTAGTAGCAGATCGGGTAGCGGCTCACTTCGAGGTGTTCTACGAATCGCTGAAGATGTGGTTCGAGATTCATGCTTATCCCACGATCGCAGGTCTGAGCATTTATTTTCGGGACATTACCGATCACAAACAAGCTGAACTGGTGCTGATCGAACAAAAACGACTGCTGGAGTTGACTGCATCCGGGCAGCCGCTGGAGGAATGTCTCTCGGCTTTGTGCGCTGCGATGTCTAAGCTGAATGCCGATATCCGCGCCTGCATCCTGTTGACCGATGCCCGACGGCAAACGTTTCCCCGCTCGATCGCCCCAGACTTGCTACCATCCTTCGGTCAAGGACTCAAAGATGCGCCGATTAACGATCTGGCGATCGGGACCTGTGGCGAGGCAGTATATTCCAATCGGCCTGTCACCTGTGCAGACATTGCCCGCGATGATCGCTGGTCGCAGGAATGGCGAGACTTATGTGTGGCTCACGGCGTGCTGGCTTGTCACTCCGCACCCATCCCAGGCGCAGATAGCCTGCCACTGGGGTCTTTAATGCTTTGTTTCGGTGAGGCGCGAATGCCGACCGATTGGGAATACCGACTCGCTGACTTTGGCACTCACATCGCTAGCATTGCGATCAATCGCGATCGATCGATCCTTGCTCTGCGCGAATCTGAAGCAAAATACCGCACGCTTACCGAACTCTCCACCCATCACGTCTGGATGTTAGATGCCACAGGCGAACTAATCTTCCTGAATCAGAGCTTTTTGGATTATTTCGGCAAGTCGCTCGATCAATTGAAGCGCGAAAACTGGGCGGAAAACGTCCATCACCCTGACGATCGCGATCGCGTCGTCCAAGAGATTGATCGCGCGATGGCAGCAGGCATCAAGATCCGTTCCGAACATCGCCTGCGGCGGCATGACGATCAGTTTCGCTGGTTTTTGAATGAAGCCACTCCCTTGCGCGATCGAAATGGTGAAATCACGCATTGGCTCGGTGCTTCGGTGGATATTGACGACAGCAAGCAAGCAGCAGACGCTTTGCACCAAAGCGAGGAACAGAGCCGGAATATTCTCGAAAGTATTACCGACGCATTCTTAGCACTCGATCGGGATTGGCGGTTTACCTACGTGAATCGGCAGGCAGAACGCTTGCTCGATCGCGCTCCAGGTGACTTACTTGGGAAGTCGCTCTGGGAAGTATACCCAGGAATCGTCGGCAGCGAATTCGAGCGAGCCTATCGCCAAGCTGCCAGCGAACGACTTGCTTCCTCGGTCATCTCGTTCTATCCCGATCACGATCGCTGGTATGAAGTCCACGTCTATCCTGCCACAGACGGAATCACTATCTACTTCAGAAACGTAACCGATCGCAAGCGCATCGAGGCCGAACGCGAACAACTCCTGCAACGAGAACAAGTCGCCCGAGAAACCGCCGAAAATGCCAACCGAATTAAAGATGAGTTTTTGGCAGTGCTCTCCCATGAGTTGCGATCGCCCCTCAGTCCGATTCTGGGCTGGTCAAGTTTGCTCCAGACGGGTAAGCTAGATGCCTCCAAGACGACACGAGCCCTAGCAACGATCGAGCGCAATGCCAAGCTGCAAGCTGAACTGATTGAAGATTTGCTCGATGTCTCCCGGATTCTGCAAGGCAAGCTCAGCCTGAATGTCAGTCCGGTTAACTTAGCCTCAACAATTCAAGCCGCGATCGAAACCGTGCGACTGGCAGCAGAAGCAAAATCGATTCAGGTGGAGGTAGACATCGATCCGAACGCCAGCTATGTTTCAGGCGATGCCACCCGCTTGCAGCAAGTCGTGTGGAATCTGCTTTCCAATGCTGTTAAGTTCACCCCCAACGGTGGTAGGGTGCAAATCCGATTGACGCAAGCGGACGATCGAGCTGCGATTGCCATCCGCGACAACGGCCAGGGCATTGCCAGAGAGTTTTTGCCCTATGTCTTCGACTACTTCCGTCAAGCTGACAGTGCCAGCACACGCAAGTTTGGCGGACTGGGATTAGGATTGGCGATCGTGCGCCATCTCGTTGAATTACACGGTGGCACGGTGGCGTCAGACAGCCCCGGTGAAGGACTAGGAGCCACTTTTACTGTCAAATTGCCGCTCATGCCGATCGCTGGGGCAAAAGATCGGGCCGAGCAATTCACCCCGTCATCCCCCAATTTGCAAGGCGTTCAAGTTTTGGTGGTTGATGATGATACCGATACACGGGAGTTGGTGGTGTTTCTGTTGGAGGAGGCTGGGGCGATCGTCACCTCAGCTTCCTCAGCCAGCGAAGCCTTTGCAGCGTTAAGCCAATTCCAGCCGGATATCCTCCTGTGCGACATTGGGATGCCAGAGATGAATGGCTACACGCTAATACGGCAAATGAGAGGTTTACCACCACAGCAGGGCGGGCAAATTCCAGCCATTGCCCTGACTGCCTATGCTGGAGACTTCGATCGGAAACAAGCTCTTGCTGCTGGGTTTCAACATCATCTGGCAAAACCGATCGAACCGAATGAGTTAGTCCATGCGATCGTCACATTGCTCGAGCAACTGCCTCGCCGATCGAGTTATTGAGTCGGCCCCAAATACTTGGTTAAATAAGGCGAAAATACCTCATAAATCAGCGTTAGCGGCTTCCCGCGATGCCAAAACAAATAGTGACGCCCCCAAAAAGGGCCCGACTCTTGAAAAGCTGACTCCAAAGCCACCGAATCACCGCAATAAATCCCTTGCACGTCCCGATACAATTCCGTCCGCAGCCGCGCTAAACTCGCCCAAATTGGCAAAGATTTATTTTGCAAATATTCGTCTACATGACTCGCTTCCCACCAAGAAGTAGCATAGGCCAACCGCTGCCCTGAAGCCGTTCGCAGCCACACTTGCCTGCGCAGCCGCGGCCCGGGAACGGCTACAATTTGCTCTGGTGCACCGTCTGCGTCTTCACCAACCAGGGACATATCGATTACGTCTACTTCTGTGGGTTCCCCAGTCAGTATTTGCAGGTGACGGGTGGGGGAACCGTCTCCCAGAAGCAGTATTTGCCATGCCGGTGCTAGCTTGCTGTGGGGTAAACCTTTTTGTACTGCGTCTTCGGCTCCTTGCCACAGGGGGTTGAGAGCGTGCCAGGTGCGGCTGTTTTTGGGTGTAAATGTTGCAGTCAAGGGTCTTTACAAAACTTAACTTTTCCTTGATGATAACGCTATTTGGGTTTTTGGCACTCCCAGCCTAAAGTCATCAGTACCAACCACTTTTATAGAACCCATCGGGCTGATGATTAAAAGGCTTGCAGCCTCAAAGATGTCAAATGGATTCTATACAGTCGTTAAGCCCGATCGAATTTCCGTATCCGTGTACTCCGGTGTCCAGCCTTCAGTAGTGCTAAAATAACGCACCGCTTTAATTTTCCGGGCTGCTGTCAAATAAAACCAGTGTTCTGTATTCGCCGGTACGTTGATAAATTCTTCAGGCTCTACAGTCACTTCTACTTGGCTGTTGTCGGGGCGCACGAAGCCGAAAATGCCCGATCCGGCTACGATATAGCGCACTTCATCGTCGGCGTGAATGTGACACTTATCGAATTTGGAGAGCAGGCCGTCGAGGTTGGGGATATCTGGGTGCAGTACGATTAAGTCGCGTGACTGATAGCCTGCGGTTTCCTGGAGTTGTTGAAAGTAGTTGTCGAGGGCTTGCAGCACTTGATCTTTTTGATTGTCGTCCAGAGCATCTTTGGCTAGCAATTCCCGAATTTCGGGGTTGTCGCCCACGGGCCAGCGATTGAGTTGAATATTTAAAGGCGCGAGTTCGCGGGCAATGTCGCTTAGTTGAGTGTAGGTGGTACCGTCTTCGAGTCGCAGGATAGCCATTTTTGCACGTTCCTCTTTGTGAATGAGGCGATAAATAGACGCGGAGAAAGACACTTGTCGATCGCGCCTGTACGAGAAAAACAATTTTAACTCACATTTTGGTTTGCAGCATTCTCAGGAACAGGCAAGATGCCTATTCCACAAGAGTTTAAGATCGATCGCGATAATATTGAGAAGTCACGTGCCAGCTAGCACTTAAAGCGAGCTGCCACACTGATATTTTAGATGTAACTTTTGCAACAACTATGCCGACTTATACGGGAATTTCTAGCGAAGCTTTTCAGCATCCGCTCGATCGGCAAGCTGAGGAAGCATTGCGCAGCGTACCTGGATTTGATTTAATTGCCAGCAAATTTGTAGAATTTGTTTACGAACGCCCGCAATTTGTTTACCTCATGGGAAATAGCATTCAAGTCGGACCGCGCCAATATGCCAGTATCTATCATATATTTCGCGAGTGCGTGCAAGATTTAGATATTTTTCCAGAACCTGGTTTGTTTGTATCTCAAAATCCCTCAGTTAACAGTTATGCCCTGGGAAAAAATCAGCCTTATGTAGTATTAAATACTGGTCTTTTGGACTTGTTGGATGAGGCGGAAATTCGAGTGGTGCTGGCTCACGAGTTGGGACATATTAAATGCGGTCATCCAACTTTAAATCAAATGGCAATGTGGGCGATGAGCGTTGCTTCGACGATTGGCGAGATGACTTTTGGTTTGGGAAATATGGTCGGCAGCGGTTTAATTTACGCTTTTTATGAGTGGCGGCGCAAGGCGGAATTATCTGCCGATCGGGCAGCTTTGTTAGTAACCGATGATTTGAATAATGTGATGAATTCGATGATGAAACTGGCGGGAGTTAGTAGTAAATATGCTAGCGAATGCAGTTTACAAGAATTTATCCGTCAGTCGGATAACTATCAAGAGCTCGATCGAGACAATCTCAACCAAGTGTATAAATTTTTACTGTACAATGGCGGGCAAGGTGTGATGCTCAGTCACCCGTTTCCGGTAGAACGCCTGCGGTATTTGCGAGACTGGGCAAGTTCTGAGGAATACCGCCAAATCAAGCTGGGGAACTACAAACGGGCGGTAGCTGAGGGTGCTGTTGATGTGAAGGCTCAGGCATCAGCGAGCGAAGCGGAGGCGTTGCGGCGTCAGATTGAAGAGTTGCAGCGGGAAATCGATCGGCGGCGTAAATCGCAGTAAGAGCCTCGTCCCCAGCCTCTGCCTGGGGATGCAGATCCGGAGGCTCTGCCTCTTCCTCATGGACAAAAGCGAGGCAGAGCCTCTGGATCTCGGTTAAGAGGCAGAGCCTAGGAACCAGTAAACCAGTAAGAGCCTCGTCCCCAGGCTCTGCCTAGGGATGCAGATCCAGAGGCTCTGCCTCTTCCTCATGGACAAAAGCGAGGCAGAGCCTAGGAAGCGGTTAAACCATCGATCGAGATTATTTTGGATATTTACCGGATTTGTGGCAGAAAGAAAAGTAAAAGGAAGGTGGGCAAGATCGAGACTTACTCGCAACGAGCCTCCAATCGAAAAACTGTCCTCTGCTTTCGGAAATCTGTTTCTGAGGAAGTGTAGTTTAAATCAAGAGAAGCTTATAACTCAACCGGGCTAGGTAAAAAATGATTATTGATAAAGCAATGAATACTAACAAACCAACTTCTAGTTTTTTCGGCAACGTGGGAAAAGTCGCGATCGCACTTATGCTTCTAGCCACCGGCATGGGATTGACAAATCCTGCTAGAGATCAGTACCTGACTTATGCCTCCGGCACACTAGAAAAGGAACTGGAAAGCACTGTATGTAAAGATTCTCGCGTGCCGAAAGCTTTGAGCGGTGTTACGGATACTTTGATCGGTAGTTGCAAGAATGTGCTAAGTTCGCAGCGGGACACGATCGAACGCTTGCTCGACCATACAACGCAGCGTCAGAACTTTGGTGTTGCGAGTATTTACACGACTGAACTGGGCGGCAAAAGCTATCAAACTGTTGGAGCTTTTGGAAATTTTGTAACTCTGCCTCCTGCTGCCAAAGATGCTCAAAAATAGATTCAAATTAAGTCTAATTGTAGAAACCGGGTTTTGGAGAAAGCCCGGTTTTTAATAATATAAAATGCGATCGCAAGCTGTGATAGCAAGTCCGATTAAACGACTATAATAAGATTGGTTTGTAGTAAGGACTTGACTCCTTAAGTAATCGCTCGGACATGATATACAGCAGATTGCAGATTTATGAGGTACATTCAACAACCCCGTAGGGACACGGCACTGCCGTGTCCTTACCTTTTTTGTGTACCTCACATACTTGAAAAAAGCTGTAATTTCGCATATGGTATCACAAATATTTTGAGGTTCTATATTAGCCTGTAACTTCCAAACTGCCAAAAACTTCCCCCACAACTAATCGAGTTCCGTTCGCAAAATCCATTCCAGACTGCACCTTTTTCCCCGCCAACTGCACCTCCCGCAATAATAATAAACCATTGCCAGTTTGGACGATCGCCCCCAAGCCCTTCACAACCTTCACAACAGCCCCATTCTCCCCCGATAACTCGTCCAAAACAGGCCAATCGCGTTCCAAAACCCTCAACTCCGGTGGCATTTGCAGCCAATATTCCGGGTCCACCGGCACAGTAGCCATCACTTTCAAAGAATTGCCTCGAAAACAGGTCGTGCAATCGGGGTAAAAACCCCTAACTTGATTGTGAAGGTCGATCGCACTTTTCGACCAATCCAACACATACTCCGCATTTTTAATCATCGGCGCGTAAGTCGCCTCAGTCTCATCTTGAGCAACCGCTTCAATTTTCCCATCTCTCAATTTTATCAAAGTTTCTACCAACAAATCTGCCCCAATTTCTGACAGTCTATCTCCCAAAGAATCCGCATTATCCAAAAGCGTAATTCCCGCAAAAGCCTTCAACAGCATTGCCCCAGTATCCATGCCCGCATCCATCAGCATCGTCGTAATTCCAGTTTCTTTTTCGCCTTCATAAAGACATCGCTGAATTGGTGCTGCCCCGCGATACTTCGGCAAAATCGAACCGTGAACGTTAACGCAAGCTAAACTGGGAATATCTAAAATTGCTTGAGAAAGAATCTGCCCGTAAGCTACCACCACAAAAACATCGGCTTCGGCTTCCCGCAATTTGGCAATTGTTTCGGCATTTTTCTTAATTCGCTGCGGTTGCCAAACCGGGAGATGGTGATTTAAAGCCGCCATTTTTACAGGTGAAGGCATTAATTTATTGCCTCTTCCCCGGCGTTTATCCGGCTGAGTAACAACAGCTACCACCTCAAATTCAGGATGGCTTAATAAACTGGATAAGGTAGGAACAGCAAATTCGGGAGTGCCAAAAAAGATTATTTTCATATAAATTTGTTACTGGTTATTTGTTATTTGTTATTTGTTATTTGTTATTAGAACAAGAACTTTGAAATACTCACCGCGCTAAAGCCACGGTGATTCTTGACGCTTCGCAGGGTTCTGCTACCGAAATAGTCTGACAATCCCTCTGCGCCCGTTTAGAGTCGTGGCGATTCCCCATCCCGACTTTCTCTATCTTTCTAGCGGCATTTTCATCTCTGTCTGCAAGCGTGTTGCAATTCAAACAAAGCACTGAGCGGATAGACAAATCGATCTTGCCCCACTTGAAACCACAGTCTGAACAAACTTGACTGGTAGGTTCCCACCGACTGATGACTTTAAATTC
>JAAUPI010000135.1 GCA_012035135.1 Microcoleus sp. CSU_2_2 | reverse complement strand
AAGCCGTTTGATAGATGTAGGGGGTACGCCGAGGGGCGACAATTTATGCCTCAAACCCTCAATCTTATGTCCAAATGCTTCACCCTCCCCCGAGCAAGTGCGATCAAGTCCTCATGCCTAATTTCTTTTTAGGAGATGTCTATTGAATATCTCACAGCGACGCACCCTACAAATTTGGTGCGTCGCCACTCGTCAATGAGCAAGTTTCATTGAATATCTCACAGCGACGCACCCTACAAATTTGGTGCGTCGCTCAAATACGCACTGTATTCCGAGAACATTGCCGCCAAATCTTCGTCATTAACCTATGGCAGAAGCAAGAAGGAATAATGAAGAAGAACACAAAATAAAAATTTAGCATAAGTTAACAGTTTATACTGATTAGTACAATAGCTACATGAATATGCTATTAGGAGATAATGTTATTTTGAGCGAACAGGGTATGGAACAGGAATTAGATTTACAGAAATTTTATAAGGCTTGCAATCCCAGCTACACCCTAGCAGTAGCAAATCCAGAAGACCTACAATACTATATCGATTTCTCAACCGTGCGGGGTGGGACAATCGTCGAACAATTGGAGCGCACCATCAGCCGTCTCTCGCCCGACGAACCCACCTGTCAATTATTCACGGGCCATATTGGCTGTGGTAAATCAACAGAATTGTTGCGACTACAATCTGAATTGGAGAAGCAAGGATTTTATGTGGTTTACTTTGAGTCTAGCAAAGACTTAGACATGGCGGATGTTGATATTACTGATATTTTGTTGAGCGTTGCTCGTCAGGTGAGCGAAAGCATCGAGAAGATTAAAATTAAGCTGCAACCTAATGGCTTTAAAGCTTTACTGAAAGGGGTGGCAGATGTTTTTCAAACTCAAATTGACTTGAAAGGGGAAGTTAATTTGCCCGGTTTTGGTGGCATCAATGCTAGTACGGATGGCGAGTTTTCTCTGGCTTTGGGCATTGGCAAAATTACTGCTAAAACTAAAGATGCTCCTAATTTGCGATCGCAGTTAAGGCAATATTTAGAGCCGCGAACCAATGTGATTTTGGATGCTTTGAATAATGAGTTGCTCGGACCAGCAAATCAAGAACTCAAACGCCTCGGTAAACAAGGGCTTGTGGTAATTATCGATAATCTCGATCGCATCCACCTATGCCTGAAACCGACGGGGCGACTTCAGCCGGAATATCTGTTTGTAGACAGGGGCGAACAGTTGGCCAGACTGAATTGTCACGTAGTTTATACAATTCCTTTGGTGCTGATTTTTTCTAATGATTTGGGTCAGTTGACCAATCGATTTGGGGTAGATCCAAAGGTATTACCAATGGTGCTGGTACAGTTCCGCAACGGTTCTGAGTGCGAAGATGGTGTGGAATTGTTACGACAGATGGTGCTGGCCCGGGCTTTTCCAACGGTGAAGCCGATCGAACGTTATGCTTTAATTGGCAAGATTTTTGATTCTCCTGAAACTCTCGATCGGCTGTGTCGAGTCAGCGGCGGTCATGTTCGCAATTTGCTGCAACTATTGTATAGTTGTCTTCAGAAAGAAGACCCTCCTTTGTCGCGGGAAAATTTGGAAAATGTGATTATCCAACGCCGCCATCAACTTACTTTGGCCATCGAACCGGATGAATGGGCATTGCTACGCCAAGTCGCTGCTACTAAAACTGTGAGTGGAGAGACTAAATATCAAACTTTATTGCGCAGTCTCTGGGTGTTTGAATATCGTTACGGTGAGGATTATTGGTTTGATGTTAATCCGATATTGGCAGATGCAAAAGAGTTGATGGTTGATGGTTGATGGTTGACAGGTGACAGTTGACAACTATTGAGAGTCTATCATTTTGCCAAAATACCAGGGCGAAGCATTCGGGCAATAAATTATTGAGTAAAATTCCAATTTTAATGATTAAAGGCACTACTAAAATATTGGGAGTAATCGGTCATCCGATCGCACATTCTTTGTCACCGGCGATGCACAATGCTGCGATTTCCCATTTGGGAGTCGATTTTGTTTACCTCGCGTTTCCGGTAAAACCTGAGGATTTAGAAGTTGCTATTTCAGGCTTTGGGGCGATCGGCATTCGCGGATTTAGCATCACGATTCCCCACAAACAAGCAATTTTACCGCTGCTTTCGGAGGTTTCTCCCATTGCTCGATCGATCGGCGCAGTTAATACTGTATACCTGACTGACAAAGGTTGGTGTGGCACAAATACAGACGTTGAGGGATTTCTCGCGCCCCTCCGCAGGGTGAGCACGGGGGCACCGCCCCTACAAAGTGGGGAGAATTCTCTCAAAGTCCCCCTTCTTTCCCCCCTTGGGGGGGTGCGGGATTTAGGGGGATCTCCGGGTGCCGATTGGAGTCAGAAAGTAGCAGTAATTTTGGGTAATGGTGGCGCGGCGAGGGCTGTTGTGGCGGGATGCGCTCAATTAGGCTGTGCACAGATTCACGTTATTGGTAGAAACGAACAAAATTTAGCGGAATTTCAGCAGAGTTGGCTCAATTCTGCCATGCCTGTCAAAAATTTGCAGGTGCATACTTGGGATAATTTGTCAAGCTTAATTTCCCAGGCAGATTTGCTAGTCAACACGACGCCTGTGGGGATGTATCCGCACGGGGAAAAGTCGCCGGTTGATGCTGCTGCGATCGATCGAATTTCCCCAGGCGCGATCGCCTACGATCTAATTTACAACCCGAGTCCTACTCAGTTTCTCACAGATGCCCAGCGCATGGGAGCGCGGACGATTGACGGACTCGAAATGTTAGTTCAACAAGGAGCCGCAGCCTTAAAAATTTGGCTCGATCGAGAATCCGTCCCAGTCGATGTCATGCGCACCGCCTTGCAGAAAAATTTAGGCTTAAAGTAGGTAGCAATTTGCAACTGAATTCGCGCTAAGCTGAGGATTAAAACTTACATCTTGCACCATTCTCAAGAATAGGCTTTCCGGCTTGTTCCACAAAAATTAATTTCTTGTGGGATGGGCCGAAGAGCTCGCCCCGATCGAGATGATTGCAATTTGACGGCATATCTCAGTTAAATTATACCTGCGCTGCAAATTATGAAATTTCGAGCTATCACTCTTTTGTTCGCTACTTGCCTGATCGGAATTTTTAGTTTAGCATTCACTCCACCTGCTTGGGCTCTGACACAAATTAAACTCTCCAATCTTTCTTATCGCGAATGTCCGGCCGAAATGGCAGAAGGAACAGTCACCAGTGGCAGTTCTATGGAAGCTAGTTGCTATCTGATTACTGGCCAAGCTGAAAATAGCACTAATAAACCCGTTGTCAATGCCGATATTTTCGGTCGCATTTATGATGCAAACGACAATCCCGTGATGCAGAATCGCACTCGTTTGGGGTCTATAGAAGAAGTTCCTCCCGGAGTCAGCGATTTTCAGCTCAGAATCTCGGTGGCGGCAAATCAACCAACACCTTTAAAACTCAAGCAATTTAAAGCTTCGGGTTTTACAGGCCTCGTTCGCCGCTAAGTAGAAGGAAGTTCGGCAACGGATATTGTTATCAAATTTACCCAACTATCTAATTAATTTACCCTTCCGCCAAAGTACGATCGCCCGTGGCAGAAGTACGATCTCCTAACGATCGATGAATGGAAAATTTTATTGATATTTTCCATTCATCGATCGTTTTTACTTCTTAGCCTCAACCCAAACAGTCACTCCTTCGACCCTCAAACCTTTGCCACGAGTGCCGCAGTATTGACCGTTGGCAGTAACAGGAGTATCTCCGACATTCTGAATGTGAGCGGTGTAAAATACATCGTATTTATCAGCTTCAGAACCCATCAGCCGCACGGCAAATCCTTCAATGCGCTTGGCTTTTCCTCGGAAACCGACTAACTCCCCTTCCGAGATCCAAGCAGTATCGCCAACTCCTTCAACGTGAGCCATGTACTGCAAATTTAAACCGGGAACGAGAGGCTCTATTTTAATTTGAAATCCTTCAACGCGACGGCCTTGAGCCTTTGTACCCGCATATTCTCGATCGCTAAAAGTTCGATCGCCAATTCCTTGAATGTGCGCCAACACTTTTAATCCCACAGTTACTGCTGGTTGATTTGATGCCGAGCGCACCATCCAAACTTTGATGCCCTCCACCCTCAAACCTTTGCCACGAGTACCGCAATATTCGCCGTTAGAAGACACATCGGTATCGCCAATATTCTGAATGTGAGCAGTGTAAAATACGTCATATTTAGCAGCTTCCGGGCCGCTCAACCGCACCGCAAACCCTTCAATTCGTTTCGCTTGACCCCGAAAACCTGCCAATTCTCCCTCGCTGATCCAAGGAGTATCGCCAACACCTTCGACATGAGCCATGTATTCGACTTTCAAGCCAGAAATTGGCGGGTCGATAGTAAGCTGAAATCCTTCAACGCGACGCCCTTGAGCCTTTGTACCCGCATACTCCTGAGCACCAAAAGTTCGATCGCCAATTCCCTGAATGTGAACCAACACTTTCAGTCCCAAAGCCCCCTGTGCTGGCACCTGTTGAGTGCGAGAAGGTTCGCCAAAGACAATGTTCCCTCCGCCGGTAGTCTTGAGAGACTGAGGTACTTCAATGCTGGGAACAATAATTACCTCGTGCACAGGGGCTGAGGATGCAGGCGATTCCAAAATTTTGATATCGGATCTAACTGCCACTTGTTTCGGTGGCGCCACATTTCCCGACGGGATAACGATGACTTCTGGCAATGGTTGGGCGCTGATTTTAGGTTCTGTCGCAGCTTTAAATGCGGGTTCCAATTTTGCCGATGCTGCGGCTTGAGGTGACGCTATCATCTGGGCCACGGTTAACTTGCCTCGCGAAATGGCTACGGCTAACTGTTTCCCAAAGGCGGCGCTGACTGTTTCTTCGAGGATTACCCACTGTTGGTCATCTAGTTGGTCTTGCTGTGCCACTAGGGCCAGGACTGCGGAAACTGGGTGTTTCCCGCTGATTAAGGATTCTGCATCGGAATGCAGTTGAGTCGGGGTTGATTCGGAAATCGCGCGGTGCAGTTCGCGGGCTTTGGTATGAACTAACTGCAAGGGTGCAAAATCGCTTTGTTCGCGGTGGGCGATGGCTAATACTCGATCGAGCACTTTTAAGGCTGCCGATCGAATTTCTGCTTTACCTCCGGCGGCTTCTGCCGTCTGGACTAAGTTTTGAATGTCTTTGAGGGAAGCAATTTCGCCCAGGGATGGGGTGAGTTCGAGAGCTTGTTTTTGGATGCTAGCAAAGTTACGGCTGTAGGTGGCGATTTCTTGCACCAAGCTTTCGGCGGGAGGAATGCCGGAGTCTTGAAGTTGTTTGGCGGCTTGCGTCAGTCGATCGGCCAAATTAGGATAAGTTTCCGATAGTCGGGCTATTTGTTCTAGTAAATCGTTATGAACTGGTCTCATAGTCTTGCGGTAAATATTTAACTCGCTGATTTTGACATACTCACCGCCCTAAAAGTGCAGTGATTCTTGACGGTTCAGAAGAAGCAAGAGGGAAATTCAGCAACGAGCAATTTACGGGATTTGACGGATGGAATGAAGAGGTCAGTATTTAAACAATGCCCGATGCCCCATGCCCGATGCCCGATGCCCGATGTCCCATGCCCGATGCCCCATGCCTCATTCTCCCACACCCTCCCCTATTTGCGATCGGCGTCACATCCCAGCCAAGAGTCAGTCACCACCGGTGAGTCTGTTTGTCACGGGCTGAACTACGAAATGTCACGAACTAACAGGCATAGCCGTCACTGTGAAGTTACTGTAAATCGCTGATACTGAAACAGTTCAATCGCTCGAACCCACAAGTGTTATGGTACTGATTCGCGACCTTTCCCAACAAGCTCTAGCAATAGGCTATCTAACTATTGAATCCGAAAATCAATTGCGCCGGATGTTAACTACGACGAAATATGACTTAGAAGACTTAAATGCTTTTATGACTTTGCAGCTAGCAGCGATGTCCGGTTTGGTGAAACAAGAGTCTCGCGAATTGAGAGAAGCTCGAAGTTTCTCCCAGACAGCCTCGGAGACTTCGACTTAATCAGTAAGTTAAACCTTGATGCATTTACACCTAGTAAGGAAGATGTCGATCGTGCTAATTCGGGAAGTTGTACAACAAGCTATTGCTGCTGGATATCTGAGTTTGGCAGCGGAAAATCAAATGCGACAAATTTTCGCCTCAGCCAAGTGCGACTTGGAAGATTTGAATGCTTTTATGAGTTTGCAGCTAGCCTCGATGGCGGGTCGCGTCAAGCCAGAGGCTTTGGAATCGATCGATTTGATCAAGCTGTCTGAGAGAATTTAACTAAGTCAGGACTTGAGCGCGCACTTTAAAGCCTGTAATAATCTCGATACCACTCTACAAACTGATGAATTCCTTGCTCGATCGGCGTACTGGGCTTAAATCCTACATCCGTCATCAAATCGTCTACATCTGCATAGGTAGATGGTACGTCACCGGGCTGCATCGGCAACAGATTCTTAACGGCTGTTTTACCCATTGCTTTTTCAATGACTTCGATAAAAGTCAGCAATTCCACAGGGGAATTATTGCCAATATTGTAAATTTTATAGGGAGCGCTGCTTGAATCTTGTGTGCTGGATTGAGGTGGTTTTTCCATGACTCGCACAACTCCCTCCACTACATCGTCAATGTAAGTGAAATCGCGCTGCATTTTACCGAAGTTATAAACGTCAATGGGTTTGTTTTCGGCGATCGCTTTCACGAACTTAAAATAAGCCATATCCGGTCGTCCCCAAGGGCCGTACACTGTAAAAAAGCGCAATCCGGTCAGTGGCAAGTTGTACAAATGGCTGTAGGAATGAGCCATCAGTTCGTTAGCTTTTTTGGTGGCGGCGTAAAGAGAAATCGGATGATCGACGTTATCGCTAACGGCAAAGGGAATTTTGGTATTATTGCCGTAAACGGAACTGGAAGAAGCAAAGACTAAATGCTCGATTTTGCTATGACGACAGCCTTCTAAGATATTGATAAATCCCATCAGGTTGCTGTCTGCATAAGCGTGGGGATTTTGCAGGGAGTAGCGAACGCCGGCTTGGGCTGCAAGGTGGACAACGCGGTCAAATTTTTGGTTCTGAAAAAGTTGGGACATCCCAGTACGATCGCTCAAATCTAAATGCTGAAAAGTAAATTGCGAATGCGGCTGGAGTTGTTCTAAACGCGCTTTTTTGAGATTGACATCGTAATAGTCGTTTAAGTTGTCTATTCCATAAACTTGTTGACCTTCTGACAATAATCTTTGGGCTAAATGATAGCCGACAAAGCCTGCTGCACCTGTTACTAAAATTTTCATTGTGGGTAATGGGTAATGGGTAATTGGTAATTGGTAATTGGTAATTAACTGGTTGTAACTGGTTCCCAGGCAGAGCCTGGGAACCGATGTCTAGAGGCTCTGCCTCGCTTCCTTCGCTTCCTTTCGGGCAGATATCTAGTAGATATATAGATCGATCGCATTGAAATCAGCACTAACTAATTTCTCCTGAAAGATTCATCGCTTGCAGTACGGGATATTTGGCGGAGGCGGGATAGTGTAAAATATTGATATTTCCGGGTTGAACCTTGAGAGATCGCTGTTGGATTTGCAAGCCTAAAACTTGATTTAATGCTCCTCGAATTTCGCCAATTTCGGCAACAACTAATCCAGTACAAAGAGAGGAAGTTTCGCGCGATCGCCCAGAAATTGTCTGATGCCAAGTTTGCATAAATCTTTCAGTTGAGATGGATAACTGTACTGTCGGATTGGGATGCGATCGAATCAGTTTTTCTGCCATTTGTGCGGAATTAGTTCCCTCGCTGTTCAGGCAAAAATCGAGAGGGCTTTTCTCAATAATTCTGGCAATACTGTCGGTATAAACGTCTTTTTTACTATCAGCGGGTACTAGCAGCAAACGCAGTCCTTGTTTACCTTCTTTGAGTTTGGGCAAAATTTCTCCTAAATGATTTGTCAAATTCATTGCTTGTAATTCAGTCCGATCGTCCGTGCCATCAAAATTCAGAATGCTAATCCCGCAATTAGATTGCTGTAGGGTATGAAAATATTGACATTTCATCCCGATCGCGGTACTGATTAGTGCTTTGATTGTGCCTCCGTGGGTGACAACTAAGATTGTTTTGCCAACAGATTTTGGGAGAATTTCTGCCCAAAAGTTTTGAGCTTGGCGGTAGAGGTTTTGGACTGGGAAATTTGGCAGTTTTACTAAAGTAGTAACTGAATTGACACCAGGAGAATTATCCTCAATTTCAGCGGACATCTGAAATTCGTGAGGGCGCTCTCTCCAACAGCGGTAATCTTCAGCAAGGTGTTCTCTAACGTATTTGAATGATAAACCGTTCCAGGCGGGCAAGTCAATTTCTTTTAAGTTTTGATCGATGTGCAATTCCGGGTGACTGTCGGCTATAGTTGCGATCGCACTTAAAATCTCCCTGGTTGTCTCTCTAGCCCGCTGAAGGGGACTGCTGTAAACGGCATCGAGGGGAATGCTGCTTAAAGAAATTCCTGTTTGATAGGCGGTTAAACGACCTTTTTCGGTGAGTAAAGAATCATCGCAGCAGCCTTGATACAATCCTCTTTCGTTATAAATACTTTGGCCGTGACGGACGAGAATAATGCGGGTTGTGTTGTTCATGATTGATTTTCAGGATAGATTGTGACGAAGTATAGCAGTTGACAGTTGATAGTTGAATCACAACTCAAAAAAACAATATTTGATCGTTGTTATTGTCAAAAACTAAATGTTGTGCGCAATGTGCCGATGTAAATTGGATCGTTGTTCCTGTTGTGTTCTGGGTTAGTAATTGCTAAAAAACCCAGGGTTACTGCTAGATTATCTGTTAGTTGCCTCCGATAAAATGCTTCTAAATGCAGCGATGTGTCTGGGTCGATATATTCTCGATCGTCCTCGATGAAATCGCTGTTAATTAGTTTAGGTTGTTGACCAATAACTATACCTCCTACACTATCTTCTGAACCCAAACCGGGAAAAGCTAAAGTTACTGCCCAGTTAAACATACTAGCTTGGGGTCGATCGCGCAAATCGAGGGCCTGGGCGCGGGTATATCCCACCCAACCTCCGGCTGTGATTCGGCGGCTGATTTTGATACTGGATTGAATGCCGAAAGAATTGGCTGCAATTGCATCGCTTTCACCGTCAAAAGGGTCGTTTGCTCGATCGCTCCCGGTTCCCGTATCTAGACTATTATAAGAACGGACGTAGGTTAAACCAACTCCGATATTATTAGTTGGACGGACGGTTAATTGAGCGATCGCACCATAGCCCGCTTTGCCAAAACCAATGGCCGGATCGTTCACTTTATCTGCTACAAATCCGACATCTAAATTCACGCTTTTGCTGAAAGCATAACTGACTCCGATGCCACTACCTTCGCCGTGACGGTAGATTGGATTTCGCTGTCCGAAACGGGATACCGTACCCCGACTACTGCCGCTTAAATGGGGATTGAGAGTATCAGTATAGTCGTTGAGACTGCCACCGACAGCTTCTACATAAACAACTGCTTGTCTGTTAATTGGAAACCGATATTCTAAGCGACTAAGTTCAAATTCATTATCACTTTCGCCTTGAAAAGTTAGATTAGCCATGTCTGTTCCCGCAGCATCGCTAACTTTAGGAATATTGTTAGCTTGTAGTCTCGTTCTGAGTCGATCTTTTCCTGTAAAACTCGTGTCAAAATTTAACCTGACTCGATAGCCAAAGGTAAGATTACTGTCAACATCTCCTTCGCCATCAGCCTTTTCATCTCCCTCAACTCCAATCACTCCTAAAAGTGCTTCTCCCTCCAATTTAGTAGTAGTTGAAAACTGCTGCACAGCCTCTAAACGCTGTGATAAATTTTCAATTCTGCCCCGCAAACTTATTAACTCTGCTTCAAATTCTGTTTGTAGTTTGCGTAAAATTTCCAAGTCTTCACGGGTGATGAAATTGGCAGTATTAGTACCAATTTGCTGATTTAGGCGATCGAGAGCTGCATTCAAAGCAGCGGCAAATTCGTAGCGAGTTAAAGCGCGATTACCGCGAAAAGTGCCGTCAGGATATCCGGTAATTAATCCGTAACGTTCTACCAAAGATTTGAGGGCTTGAAATGCCCAATCTGTAGGTTTGACATCGGATAATTCGGAGATGGAGGTGATGTTTGCTAAAGATTCATCCTTTCCCGCCTCCTTCATTTCTAAGTCCATGAAGGTAGACTTCGTTTGTGTAGATGCGGTTTCAACCGCCGAGTTTATTTGTGCGGTTTCGGTTTCAACCGCTGATTCTGTTTGTGTAGATGTGATTTCAACCGCCGACTTCGATCTGACTCGATCGAGAGTAATTTGGCTATTAGTGATGGAAGGCAAATCGCGATCTATCTCAGCCGACTCACTGGCATTAACCGGAGTAGCTGTCGTCAAAGCAATTAGAAAAACCAGGAAAAATTGAGGAACCATGAGCAAAATAAAAACTGCAACAATTCAATATCAGAAATTCACATTATACCTCTACCAAAAAACCTGTTTTGAACAGGCTTTCCGGCCTGTTCCACAAGAATTATGGAAGATGTCTATATTACCGCCTTAACGGGAAATAGCAAAGGAATCTGCTTGATCCGGCAAATTATTGCCCGCCGATTGTACAGCATACATTGCTGCATATTTTTTGCCCAAACGTAGCAGTTCAGAATGAGTTCCCTGTTCCAAAACTCTGCCACTTTCAATATACAGAATTGTGTCAGCTTGTTCGGCTGCTTTCAGATTGTGAGTAATCCAAAAAGTCGTGCAATTCTGAGTCAATCTTTCTAAAGCTTCGCTAACCTCGCGTTCATTTTCTTGGTCTAAACCAGTTGTCGGTTCGTCTAAAATAACGATCGGAGATTGACGCACAGCCGCACGGGCGATCGCAATTCGCTGTCTTTGTCCCCCCGAAAGAGTCGCTCCTCTTTCGCCTAAAATAGTATCGTAACCTTGAGGTAATCCCTCAATAAAATCGTGAGCATTAGCCAAACGGGCGGCCGCTTCAATTTCGGCGTCAGTGGCGTTCAAACATCCGTAAGCAATGTTATCTCTGACGCTGACAGCAAATAAAACACTCTCTTGCAGCACGATACTAATCTGTTGGCGCAGGGAATCAACTTTGTATTCGCGCAAGTCATGTCCATCAATTAAAATGCCTCCTTCCACAGGATCGTAAAGGCGAAGTAATAGACTGACTAAACTTGATTTACCACCGCCAGAAGGCCCCACTAAAGCAACTTGCTGACCTGCTTTTACTTGAAAACTCATGTTTTGCAAAATGACTTTTTCCGCTTCGTAAGCAAACATGACATTTTTAAATTCAACTCTACCTCGGAAATGTGGCGCTGTAAGTGCACCCCGCGAATCGCGGATTTCCGGTACGGTATCGAGGAGGTCAATAATCCGCTCTCCCGAAGCCGTTGCTTTAGAAATTTGGGCGGTATATTTAGCCAATTGACGCATCGGCTTGAAGGCGGTTTTGAGGTAGTTAATAAATACTAACAACTCCCCTGGTGAAACCGTTTTGTGCAGCACTAATTGCACGCCACGCCATAAAATTAGAGCCGTCGCAACTGCGACTAACATTTCTACAGTTCGTTCCAATCCCGCTGACAATTTTTGACTTTCTGCACCTTCCTGCAAGCTTTTCTGATTGTCTTTATCAAAAGAACTTTCTAACATTCCTTGCAGCGAAAGAGCTTGAACTACTTTAATTGCGCCCATTGCTTCGGCGGCGGTGGCTGCCATTGCTCCCTCGCGCTTGCGCTGCTTGCGGGCTACTTTTTGAATCTGCTTGGAAAGGTGAGTGGAAACGATGATAAATAGCGGAAAAACTGCGATCGCAATTATGGCTAATTCCCAATTCATCCACAGCATCACCCCCATCATTCCCGTGAGTGTAAAAATATTAGTAAATAGCGGCAGTGCTGCGGTGACAGTAGCTTCGCGAATGCGCTCGACATCGTAGGTAACACGAGTAATTAAATCACCGCTTTTGGCTTTACTGTGAAATGACAGGGAAAGCCGTTGCAAGTGACTGTAAAGAGTACCCCGAATTTCGGTCATGATGTGGGTAGCAGCTAAAGCCATACCGATCGTACTAATATAAGCACAAGCGGCCCGCAAAGCTGCGATCGCCACAATTGACACAGCGATGACTGTTAACAACTCAATGGTGCTGAGATTTCTAATAATTGGAAATGTTTGAGAAGCGGTTTCAAATCCGGATAGCAGAATGTAGTCAAAGATTATTTTCAGCGGCCAAGGTTCTAGTAATCGGAAAGCCGTTTCAGCGATTAGTGCTAAAAATGAGATGACAATCAAAATATTTTGTTTGCGAATCTGTGGCCAAAATTTTTGAATAATTCGTCCCAGTCCGGGTACTGTTTCTTTAATACTTTTAGTTTCCGGCATTTTAGATTTCTTTAAATGATGAATTGTGCAATTTTATCTCTATCCCGGCAGATGCTGGAAAAAGTAGGAAATACTTTCTAAATATGTAAGTAAGTCGGCGCGACTGTTCTAGCTATTTATTACTATCCCGGAGCGACGCACCATACCGTGATTCATGTTGCAACGAATCGCACTTTACCTGAATCTAGATCCCCCTCTAAATCCCCCTTAAGAAGGGGGTTTAGGGGGAATCTCCAGGTTTATCAACTAGAAGATGCTGCTTCCAAAACCCGCGATCGCTCCGGTTGGAATACCTTAACTTGCACTTTACGATCGCCCGTTCGATCGAACCTAGAAATAATGTAACGGTTGAGAATGCGATCGACTGAAATCAGCGTTTTTTCCAACAGCGGATTGCGATTTCCGAAGGCAATTCTGCGTACAAAAGGTCGGACGATCGCCTGATGACGGCGCTGTCCCAATCTGCTGTAACGCTTTTTGAAATACTTGTCTTCAGTCAGATTCCATTTAGTGCGGAAATGTTCCAAACTTGCCACTTCCCAAGCATCGCTCCAGCGCAGCATAAAAAACGTAAAATCAGACCATTGTAGGGGGCCGGGAACGTAAGTAACCACCGAGTCAGTTTCGCAATAAATAGTACCGCCCGCATTCGTCACGCTCATGCAGAAATCGATGTGTTCGCGGGTGCTTAGCAACGCTTCATCTAATTTTCCGATGCGAGTAAAAATTTCGGTGCGGACTAACATACAGTGAAATTCGGCAAATTCGCACTGGCTTCTGTGGAGTTGTTCGCGCACTTCAGCCACCGGACGATTGACGAAATGATGTTTTTCATGTACCTTCCGCTTGACTTTAGTTTTGCCTGGTTTTTGTTCTAAAACAATCCGCGCTTCTCCGCCCGCTAAATGGATGGTTTCGTGCAGTGGGTTGCCGATGCAGGTGAGAGGGCAAACGACGATAGCCTTGGTTTCAGTGGCACATTCCAAAAGCCGATCGAGCCAGCCGGGAGTGACAACAACATCGTTGTCGATAAAAAGTACGTATTCAGTGTCAACTCTATCTAGAGCGAGATTTCTAGCTTCATTTGGCGCTAAATAAGTCTCGGTTCGTAATAGTTGAAAGTCTTTTTGTTTTGCCTGCAATTCCAAATATTGCTGTATCATAGCGGGGGAATTGCCGTCAACATAGATTAAATTAAACGGCGTTTCTGTATGTTCGTACAGACTTTCTAAAGACTCGCGAGAGTAACTAAAACGTTCGCGGGGCGAGACAACGATCGTAACTTTTGGTGACATCACGGTGGTAACTCCTGTTCTCTAATTATTTATACGTTTCTGATTCCGACTTTTCGCAATTACTACTCGTTCTACTCGTTACCAGGCTCTGCCTGGTCTACTCGTTACCAGGCTCTGCCTGGTAACGCAGATCCAGAGGCTCTGCCTCGCTGGGTTTGAATGAGAAAAGGAGAAAATTGGAGGCAGAGCCTCTAGATATCGGTTAAGAGGCTCTTCCTAGAAGTCGATTTTCCATTAAATGCTGTTAATAAGAGCAAGCTTTGGGCTGATAGTATTAGCGACTGGAATAATCGGCTTAGATGCTTCTAAAACTTCCTGATAAACTATTTGCCAGTTGGCTTGTTCGACAGCGGGATTTAGGTGTTCGATCGCCTTTTTTCTAGCAACTAAACCGAGTCTTTGTCGCAACTCGGGTTTGAGGGCAAATTCGCGCAAAGCAACTGCTAATTCTGCTGCCGAACCTGGATTGACTAACAGTGCATCCACCTCGTTTTCCAGAATGTCGCCGATCGCATCTACCTTTGTACCGACGATAGCCTTGGATGCTAACATTGCCTCTAACATCGCATTGGGACAACCGTCATGCAGGGAAGGAATGGCAAAAATATCGATAATTGGCAGGTAAGCAAGGGCAGTTTCTCGGCTGACAAGCCCAGTGATAATTAGCCGATCGCCCAATCCGCTGTTTTTCACTTCTTGCTGCCAGTAATCCCGTTCGCGATCGGCAAAATCCCCAATTAAAAGCAGTGTTAAATCAACGTCGGCGCTGATTTTGCTGCAAGCTTCCATCAAATATTCGATGCCCTTCTTGTCGCGAAAACGACCGACTGAGCCGATGACAGTACCGCGCAATTCACCAGGTACAATTGGGGGCGAAAGTTTGCTGAAATCGATGGGTGCGATCGAATTCCAAAACGCCGAAGATTTCTGCTGAATGCTGGGGGCTAAAATGCGGCCTCTAGTCTGCAAATCGCTACTGACAAACGTTACCCAATCCGAATTTTCTAAGATCCAAACAGTTTGTCCGTGCTGTTTGGCATTGAAAATATGTTTGTGCAAATCGCTACCCCGAATGCTGTTGATAACTGGCACATTTTGTTCGCGGGCGAGCAAAGTAGTAATGAAACCAGTTTCATTGATAAAAAAAGCATGAAACAGACTGTAATTGTAGATTTGATGCAAGCTTTTGAATTGAGAATAAATCTCGCTCAAAAAATCCTGCATAATCGGTTCACTCGATCGCACTGGCGGATACAAACGGTGTACCAAAACACCATCTCGATCGGCAGTTTCGATCCTAGCCCGCTGCGGTTCTCCCGCCGTAAACTTCCGCTGTTTGGAATGAAAAACAGCAACGTGAACTTCGTAGCCTAACTTCAACATCATGTGAGCAATTCGATGTACTGATTCTCCAACGCCGCCCACTTCTGGCGGGTATTCCAAACTTGCAATGCAAACTTTAACTGTCATTAAATTCACTCCTAAATTTGATAGTTTGTGCGGGTGTTCATGGATGAGATCCCCCCCTTAGCTTGCCCCAAAAAACGAGGGTTTTGTAGGGGGCGGTGCCCCCCGTGCCCGCCCCCCGTGCCCCCGTGC
>JAAUPI010000134.1 GCA_012035135.1 Microcoleus sp. CSU_2_2 | reverse complement strand
TTTTGACCTTTAGTTTGGGATCAATTCTTCGATTCTTCAATTCTTCAATTCTTCAATCATCAAATCTAAAATCTAAAATCTAAAATCTAAAATCGATAGAGTTGAGCGATCGCGATCTTTTAAGAGCGGGTAGGATAAATTCGGTAGTGATAACCTGCTTTCACCGAAGAACGAGACGGAAGCCCCTGGCTTGAGACACGGGGAAAAGTCGGCAGCGGTTTCAACCGCCTTCAATATTTTTTTTGGTATTGGTTGTTTTGTAGGCATAGTTTAATCTTAAATCAAGAAGACTATGCTAATATAAACCAAGGAGGTAAATAAAATGTATGGATGCCAGCAAAATCTCATTAGTCCAGACCAGGACTTGAAAGCAGTCTTAGAGTTCTTGTGCAGTGAAGCCTCAAAGTTAATTAATTGTGGAACTTATTATGCCAGACAACTATTCTTCAAAACAGGAACGATACCGAGTAGAGCGAAGTTGCATAAAGTTCTAGGAACGGACAACCGGAACATTCATTACAAAGCTTTTTATTCAGATACCGCACAGCAGATATTGACGAGCGTTGCTGAATCTTTCAAGTCCTATTTGGGCTTGCTGACTGGGTTCAAAGAAGGGGCGGTGATGCAACATCCAAGACTTCCTGGATACAGAAAAGGCGGATTCGCACTCGTAACTTTTACAGGTAGATCGGTCAAATTAAAAGATGGAATGTTACGATTTCCTTTAGGGAAGCAAGTTAAAGCTTGGTTTGGCATAGATGCCTTCTATCTAACCATGCCATCTAACTTAAAACATTCTGATATTCGAGAATACAGGATCTTGCCCAGAAACGGATGTTTCTATCTGGAATTGATTTACCAACAAGAAACTGTCCAATCCGACGTAAATATTGATTCTGTGTTGATGATAGATCATGGGATGGACAACTGGATCACTTGTGTTAGCAATATTGGAACTTCATTCATCGTAGACGGAAGGCATCTCAAGTCCATCAACCAAGGCTACAACAAACGAGTGGCAACCTTGATGTCTGGAAAAGATAATGGATTTTGGTCGAAAAGGCTGGAACGGTTGACCGAAAACAGAAATAGAACAATGCGGGATGCGGTGAATAAAGCTGCTCGTAAGGTCATCAATCATTGTGTATCATCCAAGATTGGTACAGTTATATTTGGATGGAACAAGAATCAAAAAGATTCGATAAATCTGGGTACAAAGACGAATCAAAAATTTGTGCAGATTCCCACAGGTAGGTTAAAAGATCGAATTGCTCAACTGTGCCAACAGTACGGAATCAAATTCGTCGAAACCGAAGAATCCTATACATCAAAAACTTCTTTTTTAGATGCTGACAAACTGCCTAAATTCGGTGCGAAACCCGAAGGGTGGAAAGCTTCTGGAACCAGAATTAAACGTGGATTATATCGGACAGCGAATGGGTGGCTAATTAATGCAGACTGTAATGGGTGTGCAAACATTGGTCGGAAAGTAGCAACAATACTTGGAATTGATCTAAGTGGAGTTGGTAGGGGTGATTTGTCAGCACCTGTAAGACTTAAATTATGGTCTTATGAATCCCCGTCCCTTTAGGGCTGGGGAGATGTCAAGCTACAATATCTAAGACCAAAAGTTACTCTAGAAGGGCAAGGCTTGAAACCAAGTTTTTGGGTCACGATTAAATCAGCGATCGTCAAACATCCTTAGTCTCAGCCAAGAGTCAAAATCCGACGCAACAAGTTGTAATGAGCAATCCCATCTACCCTGACATTATTCTTAGCAATCACTACCGCATTGTCCGCCAATTGGGACACGGCGGCTTCGGGCGTACCTACCTCGCCGAAGATGCTCACCGATTTAACGAACCTTGCGTTTTAAAAGAATTTGCCCCTCAAGTAGAGGGAAGTTATGCTTTACAGAAATCCGAGGAACTTTTCGAGCGGGAAGCCGGGGTGCTTTACAAACTGCAACATCATCAAATTCCTCGCTTCCGCGAACTGTTTCGAGTCAATATTAACGATCGAGGCTACCTATTTCTCGTCCAAGACTACATACCCGGCCAAACTTACCGCTTTCTGCTCGACGCCCGTAAACGTCAGGGTTTGCGGTTCATAGAAGCGGAAATCAATCAACTGCTGCTCCAGTTGTTGCCAGTGCTGGAATATACTCACTCATTAGGGGTGATTCACCGCGACATTTCCCCAGACAACCTGATTCTGCGACTGTCTGACGGGCTACCGGTGCTGATCGACTTCGGCGGAGTCAAAGAAGTTGCGGCAACCGCAGAGTCTCTTTTTGCCGAGGTTAATGCTACTCCTGTCCCCGCGACTCGGGTTGGCAAATTCGGCTACGCCCCCGTCGAACAAATGCAGATGGGAATCGTTTATCCCCACAGCGATTTGTACGCTCTGGCGGCAACAGTTTTAGTGCTGCTGACAGGGAAAGAACCGCATCAATTGCTCGATAGCAATACGCTAAATTGGAATTGGCGATCGGAATGTTCGGTATCTCCAACTTTGGCTGCGGTGCTGGATAAAATGCTCGCTCACCAACCTAGCGAACGTTTTTCCTCGGCTCGCGAAGTGATGCAAGCTCTCTGTGGTAATCCCCCTTCTGCGCCTCACCCGCAACCACCTTTCCCCTTAGCAACACCCGAATTTCCAGCCACGCAGCCACCGCCGGAGTTGCAGCCGATACCTGTCCCCGCCCCAAAATTGCCTGGAACTCCGGTAACAGTTGCTACTATTCGCAGCCAGAAAAAGATGCCTGCTTGGCAAATGGTTTTGGTGAGTATGGTGGTGGTATCAGGTATGGGGGGAGTTGGCTGGTTTGCGGGCAATTATGTGTTAAATTTTAAGTCTAAAGTTCAGGAAACTCCGCGAGTATCAGGCCCGAAGCAGCAGCAAGAAGATGCTTTGCATGATCGCTTTCAAAAGTTAGGAATTAACGATCGATTTTATCAAGGTTACGTCGGCCTTGTAGACGAGACTTTCTCTGCAAAATACCCCGAATTGGGAGGACGGTTGCTGACAGCAAGTGAGGGCGATCGCGAATGGCGCCAAAGGTGGCAAAAAATCGGTGACGAGTTACTTGACAAATTGGAAAACCTGAGTAGCAAAGCTAGAGGACGGTTGGGAACTTACGACACTACTGATATCAGTAGCTGGAAAGCTGAGGTTAACAAGATCAATTTGAGCAGTCGGGCGCTGTACGATTTGGCTGATGCTAAGTTCTTTTATTTGTTTCCCACTCAGCCGCGCGATCGTAATATCATTAATTTGCCGATCAGACAAATTTGGCAAGCAATTACAGCCGACGCCCTGGAAGCCTTGCAAGCTGGATCGACGATCGAAAGCGTGGAATTTGACAGCCGAGCTTCTAGCAAAACTCTGACAGGCAATCTCAAGCCCGGAGAAGGGAAAGCTTACATTGCGAGACTCAATCAAAATCAAACTCTGCGGGTAAATTTGCAAGCACCCCGTAAATCTACTCTGTTGTCAATTTATACTCCGGGGCGGACAAACAAGTCGCGGGCGTTGCTGGAAGATGCAGAGGGACTTAGTTGGTCGGGACTGCTAGATGATTCAGGTTTTTATGAATTTGTAGTAGTTTCTCAGGCATCCGAGCCTATTTCCTATGAGTTGAATCTGGCGGCGGAATAATATCAGGTGCGGTTGATTCGCGATAGTCGGATAATTTGCTTATGATGCTACCGGACTTGATATAACTGCTATTGACACTGAGAAAAACCCAGGCAATAATAGGTAATAGTCATCATGTGAGTTTTCAGGTTCCGAAAAGAATATGCAGAGATTCGCGATCGTAGCTTTAGTGACTTTGGGGTTAGTATTGCTGACTGCACTAGGTATGCATCCAGCCACTGCGACAGTCAGCAATCCCGAATTTTACGCTTGGAATTTTGCCTCTGTAGGCAGCAGCGAACTTGTTTGTAAAAGGATGGTAGTCGCTCCCCAAGACTTAGTTATTCCCTCATCGCCAATGCAGGCTGTTAATATCAGTTCTGCGATCGTAGATGAAAAGTTTTGTGGGAATTCCACTAAGCCTTTAAAATAAGGCTATTAATCATTTATTGCCGATAGCAACGCAGTGACGTTGTTGGTGGCAATTTTTATTACTCCAAATTCAAAACACAGTAAGGAAAACGAGTTGCCACACAAACCATCGGCCCTAAATTCGTACCGCGCAAATTTGCACGTTCTAAATCAGCTTGACGCACGCTATTAGCCGCATCGATATTTGTACCGCTCAATTGAGCCCTGGGAAGCCGAGTATTTGACAAAAGAGCATTCTGCAAATTAGTATCGCGCACGTCAGCATAAGACATATCTGCTCCACTTAAATTCGCTCGATTTAGATTAACCCTAAACAAGAGCGATCGTCTCAAATCCGTATTTGACAAATTAGCTTGCAGCAGATAAGATTCACCCAAATTAGTCGCAAACAGCTTGGCGCCCCGGAGATCTGCCCTTGTTAGATTTACTCGGCCCAAAAAAGCATGAGATAAATCGGCGTTCCGCAAATTAGCGCTCTCCAAATCAGCACCATACAACTCAGCGTTGACTAAATTAGCATTAGACAAATTAGCATCACTTAAATCCGCTTCTAACAAATTAGCTTCGTAAAGATTTGCTCCGCTTAAATCGGCTCCTCTTAAATTAGCTCTGTACAAGCTAGCCTTGAAAAGATCGGCATTTCTCAAGTCACAACCCTCGCACTCATTACTTTCGAGCAATTGCCTGACATGATCTGGGTTCTGAGCTTTAACGGGAACTGCTAGCCAAAGCGAGGCTAAAATTGTCGTTACAGTTGCCAAAATCTTAACTTTCACAAACAAACCTCACAGCCACTTCAAATAAATTATACTACAGAACTCTAGACTTTAAACCCATTTCCTTCTCACTTTTCTCTGACTCTGCATTCTCTGCGCTCTCTGCGGTAAATCCCCAAAAACCTATTCGCAGTCAATGATTGAGACTAGCTTACAGCAAGGCGGGCAAAGCCCACCCTACATAACTTAATTAAGCCTCATCTAAAGCCGCAACACCAGGCAATTCCTTGCCTTCGAGCAGTTCCAAGCTAGCACCACCACCAGTGGAAATGTGGCTCATTTCGGCGCCTAAATTCAACTGTTCCACAGCCGCCACCGAGTCGCCACCACCGATAATTGTAGTAGTACCAGTTTTAGTCAGTCCAGCCAAAGAATGAGCGATACCTTCAGTTCCCGCAGCAAACTTCTCCATCTCAAACACGCCCATCGGCCCGTTCCAGATTACAGTTTTGCAATCGGCCAAAGCATCTTGGAAAGTTTTCACTGAATCGGGACCGATATCCAAACCCATCCAACCGTCGGGGATGCTTTCAACAGAGACAGTTTGAGTATTCGCATCAGCAGCAAACTTGTCAGCAACTACTACATCGGTAGGTAACAGAAAAGCAACTCCCCGTTCCTTCGCCTTAGCTTCCAAAGACTTCGCCAATTCTAGCTTGTCATCTTCCACCAAAGACTTGCCAACGCTCAAACCGCGAGCCTTGTAGAAAGTGAAAACCATGCCGCCGCCCAACAGCAATTTGTCGCACTTCTCCAGCAGTTTTTCAATGACTCCAATCTTGCTAGAAACCTTAGAACCGCCGATAATAGCAGCTAAAGGACGTTGAGGATTGTCGATCGCACTGCCGAGATATTGCAATTCCTTCTCCATCAAAAACCCAGCTACAGAAGGACTCAGATACTTAGTCACACCCTCAGTAGAAGCGTGAGCCCGGTGAGCAGTTCCAAAAGCATCATTCACATACAAATCAGCCACAGAAGCCAACTTCTTAGCAAATTCCGGGTCATTTGCTTCCTCTTCTGGGTAGAAGCGGACATTTTCCAGCAAAATCACATCGCCATTTTGCATCGCCGCGACAGTAGCAGCGACTTGATCACCGATGCAATCATCAGTTTTTTTGACTTCTTTACCCAACAATTCCGACAGTCGCTTAGCAACAGGCGTCAAGCGCAACTTCTCTGTCACACCCTTGGGACGGCCAAAGTGGCTGCACAAAATCACCTTAGCGCCCTTGGAGGCTAAATCTTGAATTGTCGGCAGAGCCGCCCGGATGCGAGTATCATCGGTGATATTGCCGTTGTCGAGCGGCACGTTAAAGTCCGCCCGCACCAATACCCGTTTTCCCGATAAGTCCGATGCCGATAAATTTGCTACAGTTTTTTTTGTCACAGGATTAACCTCCTAATATGTGTGTTTTTGTCTAATTCCGTTGAAATGGTGGCACTGGTCACTTGCACTTGGGCCTCGGACGCATTCAACCGCGCCCGTACAAAAAACGGAAGATGGAACAAGCTGCATTGATTGGTTCAACCTAAACATTTTATCGGAGTCCGTGCCCGGGAGATGTGCGCTATGTTCAAGACTGTCTTATTTCCTGTAGATCAAAGCCGAGAAGCCCGCGAAGCCGCCGAAAAGGTTGTCAATATTGTGAAAACCTACAGTGCTCGTTTAGTTATTCTGTCGGTAGTCGAACCCCCAGCCGAGGAGGGCGACTCCCCGCCGCGAGAAGCAATGGCTTCCCCCGAAGCTGTCGCCAAACTGCTGTCTGAGGCCCAGGCGATGTTTTCCCAGCAGGGAATTGAAGCTGAAATCATTGAACGTGAAGGCAAACCGGCTTTCACGATTTGCGATGTGGCTGATGAAGTTGGGGCTGATTTGATTGTGATGGGCTGTCGGGGAATGGGTTTAACTGATGATGGGGCGTCTGAAAGCGTTACCAATCGGGTGATTAATCTGTCTCCTTGTGCAGTTTTGATTGTGCCTTAAGGAAGGAAGAAGGAAGAGGGAAGAAGGAAGAAGGAAGAGGGAGGGAAGAGGAAGAAGTAAAGAATGAAAAATCTTTTGTCTTACTTCTTCGCACCAGCAGTACAAGTTAGATGCTCAACAGCTTACTTCTTCCCTTTTTTATTTTCTTGATTCCCTCGTTGCTTCCCTTCTTACTTACTTCCCTTAAAGTAGACAAGATTGTAAAAGTCGATCTCAATTCTTGAAATTATCTGCGTTAATCTGCTTTGCATCTACAGTTGACCTATCAATCAAATTTATGCAATAAGTCGGCTCTTCCATCTTCCTTCTTCCTTCTTCCTTCTTCCCTCTTCCCTCTTCCTTCGTATTATGAAAATTCAATGGTATCCCGGTCACATTGCCAAAGCTGAACGGGCATTAAAAGAACAGTTAAAGAAGGTAGATGTGATACTCGAAGTCCGAGATGCTCGCATCCCTTTGGCTACTTACCATCCGCAAATGCCAAATTGGGTGGGGAGTAAAGCTAAAGTCTTAGTCATCAACCGCATGGATATGATTCCGTCTCAATTACGCAATATGTGGGAAGACTGGTTTGAGGCACAGGGGGAAACTGCTTATTTTACTAATGCCTCCCATGGGCGAGGCGTCGATGATTTGGCGGTGGCTGTGCAGAATGCAGGGGTGAAACTCAATCAAAGAAGGTTCGATCGAGGTATGCTTCCTCGTCCTGTCAGGGCTGTGGTGATGGGCTTTCCAAATGTCGGAAAATCTGCTTTAATTAATAGATTGCTAGGGCGCAGAGTGGTGGACAGTGCGCGTAAAGCTGGAGTGACTCGATCGCTAAGATGGATTCGGATTTCTGACCAAATAGAGTTATTGGACGCCCCCGGAGTGATCCCAAACCGAATTAACAATCAAGAAAATGCTGTAAAATTAGCTATTTGCGAAGATATTGGCGAAGCAGCTTACGACAATCAATTAGCAGCAGCCGCTATGGTAGATTTGCTCACAAGCCTGCAAGCTACTGATGAAAATTTGGTGTCAGTATCGGGTTTAAAATCGAGGTATAAATTAGATCCAGCATCTACTAATGGTGGGGATTATTTGCATGAAGTAGCTAAAGATAGGTATAAAGGAGATGTCGAACGAACGGCGCGACAGATGTTAAACGATTTTAGAACGGGTGTGTTGGGTCAGCTTGCTTTAGAGTTTCCTCCTGCTGAATAGGACTCGTGCGAGATTTTCTCTGATGAATTTAAGCCTTATTGGAGCCTTTAAAATTTAACAGGGGTCCCCTGCATGAATGAACTAAATCTTGAATTGCAAATTAATGGAATTATCGAGAAAACCGTTTCGATCGAGGGCGATAATTTTATTATTGGTCGATTGCTAGAATGCGATTTGCAACTGCCTTTTTCTGATATTTCTCGCCACCACACCCGTTTGTTTAAAGCAGCTTCGGGGGAATGGTTGGTTGAGGATATGGGCAGTACCAACGGGACGCTGCTGAATAACAATCCCGTCAATCACCCTCGTTTAGTAAATCAGGGCGATGTTATTTATTTGGGACACCGGATTAATTTGATTGTGGTTTTAGCCGATCGAGCCAACCCCCAAATTCCTGAAATCGGCACGATGCCGGAAGGAGTTACTATTCTCGGCAAAGCGAAAGAACTGCAAAAGCAGTGGATAGAACCGGACACAAAATTAGAAAAAAACTACGAACAAGCTATCTCGCGTTTAAAATATCTGGTAGATATCGCTAAGTATTTGAACACCGCTGAATCTATAGAAGCAATTTTCGATCAAGTACAGCAAATTGTGTTCCGTGATATCAAAAATATCGAGCGTTTAGCTCTGTTAATAGACTTTAGAAATAACGGCGAATTAGAAGTAGTTAAAACCGCAGCCAAACAAACATCTAAAAATAAATCTATTCCTACTGACGGTAGTTGGATAGGTCGCACTATTTGTCGCAAAGTGTTTGCCGAACAAGTGGCTTTAAAAACTGCTGACGCTCAGATGGATGAACAGTTTGATGACAATGTGAGCATGATTGACAAAGGAATTCGTACTGCGATAGCTGTTCCTTTGTGGGATGAAAATACAGTTTTTGGAGTGCTTTACGGCGACGCTCACTTGACTTCTAGAGAGTGGTATCGGGGAGGAGATGAAGACCTCAGCTTTTTTTCAGCTTTAGGAAATATAGTTGCTTCTAGCGTGCAGCGGTGGCTGCTGGCGCAGAAACTCCGCAGCGAAGAAACTATGCGACAAAGATTGGAACGCTATCACTCTCCGGCGGTGGTACAGCACTTAATGAAGACGGGAACTTTAATCAACCATCGCCTGCCACCTGTGGAACGCGAAATCAGCATTTTGTTTGCTGATATTGTTGGCTTTACTGCGATGTCGGAACGGTTGAGTCCTCCTCAAATTGCCCGATTGCTCAATAATTTTTTCGAGGAAATGCTGCAAGAAGTTTTTGGGGAAGGAGGAACTTTAGATAAATTTATTGGAGATTGTATTATGGCATTTTTTGGCGCGCCGGAACCTCAGTTAGATCATGCCGATCGAGCTGTGGCGGCAGCTTTGGGAATGCTCAACCGTCTTGACCAACTAAATGCTCATAATATTTTGGGGGAACCCCTACAATTGCGAATTTCTATTAACAGTGGTAAGGCGATAATTGGTGATGTCGGTAGTTCTAAAAGAGTTGATTATACAGTGTTGGGTTCGACAATTAATTTGGCGGCGAGGATGGAGGGAATTTGCCTACCTGGGGAATGTGTGGTGAGCGAAGCTACTTATAATTTGCTTACATCTTCCGAAAGTTTTGAGCCGATGGGAGAGTTCCGCTTTAAAGGAATTGATAGACCAATAACAGTATATAATACACAGCGAAATATCAGGTAATAGGTAATGGGAATGGGGAATAGGTAATTGGTAATTGGTAATTGGTGGCCACTGTCAACTGCTTGACTGCCAACTGCCCAATGTCAACAGACTTTGCTGACGCCGATAATTTTAACTGGATCTCCGATTCGTACAATTTTTTCGCCTGCTTGTGCTGGCACTCGCGTGTTAATGCTGAGCCGATAAAAGTGATTAAAATGCGATCGTTTTACCCAGTCAGGCATTGTTTCCTTCCGCTTAGCTGTAAATACATTTTGAAAATTTGGATAAACTTCTTTCGTCCCAGAATTTCTGGTAGGTACGATACAGCGCTGACAGGGATTCATACCTTCAAATATTACTTTCCCTATTTTCAACCTGACAACTTCATCAGCTTCTGCAAAAAGTTTGTCTTCCCAAAACGGTGGTACGTCTCCAATTTCAATATTAGGTCGCAAGCGCCGTCGCATCTCGCTAACGCAAACTCTCGGAAACCAAGATGCAACTTCTGCAATTGTTTGGGTACTAATAATTGTCGGCCCTGGCGCAGAAAGATCGTCGGGAAAGCCTGTGATTAAGTTCTCAAATAACTTGACTGGGAAACCGAAGTAGCTGCTAAACCAAGATTCTATTACTCTGCGTTCTCGATCGATCTGAAAAAAAATTCTTCTTGCGTACCTTGAATTTTTAGGCCGATAATGCGAGTTTTGATATCAAATGAGAAACGGATAAAATTGACTCCGCTGTTACGCTTGCTGTTAACAAATTCACCTTGCTCGTCACAGATGGCAAAGGAGCGATCGCCCTCTAAAGCACCGCTGTTAAGAATGGCTGCTTGACTGACAGCTATGCCGTCAAGGGATTTAACCGGATAGATATGAATGCTGGCTACGTAAGGCATTTCGATTTATTGATAAAATTATTGTTGGATTCAAATTATAGCTTTTATTGATGTTTCGGATGCAATATTTTATAATTATTAATGATTGTTTTGGATTATGGAGAGACTGCTTGTAAAGAAACAATAAAAAACTCAGTCAAAATTTATTCTAGATATTATCCTTAGAATGTTTAAGTTGTACATAGAGTTGTCAACAATGAGCGACCCAAAAAAAACAGGCAAGATGTCCAGACGGAATCTAATGTTAATGGCAGGTGCAGGGGCTTTAGTGGCAAGTATTCCACTAGCTTTATTGCAAACTGAAGCCGCAAATGCAGAGGAAGTCTCAAGTATGACTCCTGAGGATGCACTGAAGAAATTGATGGAGGGGAATCAGCGATATATTGAGCAAAAACGTACATTTCCCGACCAAAGTCGATCGCGAGTTTTAGAAGTGGCAAAGGGTCAACACCCGTTTGCGATCGTCCTTGGCTGTTCGGATTCGCGGGTTGCGCCCGAAATTATTTTCGACCAAGGATTGGGGGATTTATTTGATATCCGAGTGGCTGGAAATTTTATTGATAATGTGGTGCTCGGCAATATGGAATATGCGGCAGTAGAATTGGGGACTCCCTTGTTGGTAATCTTGGGTCACGAACGCTGCGGTGCTGTCAAAGCAGCTTTAGATGGTAAACCGGTTCCGGGCCATATTAGTAGTTTAGTAGCAGCGATTAAACCCGCAGTTTATGCAACCAGAGGTCAACCGGGCGATCCTTGGGATAACGCAGTTAGAGCTAATGTGAAAATGACCGTAAATAAGTTAAAAGCTTTGTCACCTATTTTAGCTAAAGCTGTCAAAGCGGGCACCCTTAAAGTTGTTGGGGCGCGTTACGATTTGGAGAGTGGGGAAGTAGAAGTAATTGCTTGATTTTTTTTGTTACATCTGATCTGTTTCACCAATGTCAATAAAGGGCTGTTTGTGAGGTGGGGGCGGGTTTTTTAGTCTTTGGGAATCCTTTAAAGCTATTGGTAAACCCGCCCCTTGTATTTACCAAACCTGGTAACATATGGTTTTTTTCACTTACCTACTTAAAATTGTTTTCAAGCCTTTAACTAATCTGCCGATTCCTGCGGAGGCGGTTTCCGGTTCGAGAGCAGCGTAGGCGACTCGCAAATAGCACCCGTTATCCATGCCGAAGGTTGTGCCGGGAAGGACGGCTACTTTATATTCCCGGATTAATTGTTCTACTAATTCCATTGTATCGAGTTGTGTATTAACTTTCAAGAAAAAGTAGAATGCTCCTGCTGCTGGGGAAATTGTACACAAGTTTTGGATGGTGTTTAGTTCGTCTAATACGAGTTGTCTTACGGAGGCGATCGCCCTTACATAATTATCGCAGTATTCTCGTCCCACTTGCAAGGCTCCCAAGGCTACATATTGCGAAATTACTGGCGGACAAATTAGGATTGTATCTTGAATCTTTCTCACAGAAACGAGCAGGTGTTCTGGTATTACCATATACCCAATTCGCCAACTGGCAAAACCGTAGGCTTTGGAGAGAGTAAATAAGGAGATTGTGCGATCGCTACTATTGGGAAAAGCTGCGGGCGAACAGTGTTCGACACCGTTATAGGTGAAATATTCATAGGCTTCGTCGCTGATGTGATAGATATTGTGCTGGCGGCAAAGTTCGTTCACTTCTCGGAGTGCTTCTTGAGTATAAACTACGCCTGTTGGGTTGTTGGGTGAAATGGTAACAATCGCTCTCGTTTTGTCGGTAATTGCTTTTTTTATTTCATCGAGATTGAGTTGATAATTTTCGTCTGTGGCTACTATCACCGGACGACAATTAGCCATGACGATCGCCATTTCATGATTGAAGTAATAAGGCGATTGAATAATAACTTCATCCCCAGCCGAAGTGATGGCAAGAATGGCATTTGTAAATCCCATATTGCTGCCGGCAGTAACAACAATGCAGTTTTTGCTATTAATTTCGATGCCGTTGTCTGCTTTGAGTTTGGCTGCTATTGCATCCTGTAAGGGTGCAATTCCTTCCACAGCTTTGTATTTGTGATTGTCAGAATTTGCAAGAAATTCGGTAATTTTTGCAAAAGATTGTGGCGGTGGATTGTAAGAAACCACGCCTTGTCCTAAGGAGATGGTTCCCGGATTTTGGTGGATCAGTTCGCCGACAACGGGAATAATTGGCGACTGTACCGATTGCATTCTAGTGGGGTTAATTTTCATATAAAATTTGTTTTTTAATGTTAGGTGGTATTTCTCACGATCGAAAATAGCTTTGTAGATAGCTCAACGTCAATCGCTTGGTTTCTGTCACAAGCTGCTGGCGAAATGGCTGCTCCTGACTAAGAGCCAACCACAGCAATGTCCCGATCGCCTTTACCAGCACAAATGCGATCGCTTCATAGTTAGTCTGCTCCACATTTGAATAGCGTAGTGACAAAAATGTTGCCAACTCCTGGATCAGTTGAGCATCGGCGGCAGTTTCGATCGCCTCCAATTCTGGCATTGTTCCTTGCACCTGCATAAAGATAGCGTGATAGCCCGGATGATCGGTGAAGAATCGATCGCTGGTATCAATCATGCGATCCACATAGGTTGATAGGGGTAGATTGTCAGTTTCAGCGTTTCTTAGCTCCGTAAAGCGTTGGTGGAGTAGCTCCATGTAGCGCATCGTTAACGCTTGCAGAATTGCCGCTTTGTCGGGGAAAAACTGGTATAGCGACCCGATCGGCACCTTGGCACGAGCGCGATCGCATTTGTCGTAGTCGCATTGTAGCCCTCTGTGATAAACATCTGTTCGGCCACATCCAAAATCTGGTTCACCCGCTCCTGGCTCCGCGCTTGGCGGGGTTGGCGTCGCATTCCAGATGATTTTGTTGAATTTACAGGCATTTTATTGATGAGTTCAAAAAATATATGAGTATCGCTCGCATTTTACTTGACAGAACATGAGCAATGCTCGTATTATAAATATGAGTGATACTCACATTTTAACTTGATTTGTCAAGGAAAAGATCGCTATGAGCCAAAATTTGCTCATTTCGCCCAGTTTGAAGACGGGTGACTCATGTTTGATTAAATGCTGCTGGATTGGGTTGCGTTTCCTACGCTACAAGTTTTACCCCTGGATTACTCTGGCGATCGCACCGCTCAAAATACTGGCGGCATCGGGCATTAATCGCACCCACGAAAAAATTCGCTACATGAGCGCGATCCTCTACGAGGGCTGCGCTAACGGCAAAATTAACTTTGCTGCTGTTTACGAATTGCTCAACGAATTGCTGTGGTAAACAGGCGATTCCTGCGAATTGGTGAGGCACTTTACTTCATAGGCGATCGATAATTTCTGCTGACAGTGGAAAGAATAGCAAAAGCTCCGGATTTTCGCTGTCAACTGTTAACTCTCAACTGTTTAATTCTTATGACTGGATTTGATACATCGCCGATCGGTGAAATAGGCTTACAAACCTTTCATCTATCCCAGTTTCCCTATCCCCTGGCAACGATGTTAATTGCGAATGGTTTGATGTACAGCACATTGCTAGCCCCGGAAGAATTGCCCCCATTGCTAGATGCGATCGCCCAGGGATGGCAAATGGGCAAAACAGCCAGGGATTTGTTTGCTCAAAAGTGGGAAGAGGCATGGGATAAACCCCTCGCACAATGGCAAGCAGAGTTGAAGATTCAACCTATCTAGAATCGTTCTTTATGAACTACACCCAGAAGCCGGTTTTTGTCAAGAAACCCGGTTTCTCTGTATCTCGCTTATAGATTGAAAATAGCGATCGTGCTAAAATTAAATATCAGCTCATAACGGGAGAAAGTTCCGATGTCAACAATGACTGTCAAAGATGTAGAGCAAGTTCAAACCGCTTTTTCCGAAGCTGGTTTAGATTACCAAATTGAACTAGAAGACGGGAGAATTTCAATTGTGGGGCCATCAGACATCGTATCCAGCGAAATCAGCAGCCGTCTCATCGCCTTTCTCTTCGCTTGGGTAAATCCCCGCCGTCTCGGACGAATTTTTGACTCCGCCGGTGGTTTTATCATGCCAGATACTAACCTCAAAGCACCCGATGTTTCTTTTGTACGCGCCGCACGATTGCGTCAAAGTCCTCGTTATTTCGGACAGTTGGTTCCCGATTTAGTAGTAGAGATTAAGTCTCAAAGCGATCGCATTAAGCCTATAGAAACCAAGATTCTCAAATTTATTGAACTCGGAGCGATTGTGGGCATGACGATCGATCCTGATGAAGAAACTGTAAAAATTTATCGCTCTACTGGCGAACCGACAGCTTTACAAAATGGCGATATCTTAATAATACCAGAACTTTTCCCCGGTTGGGAATTGCCAGTTGTTGAATTGTGGCCTCCTATCTTTACAGAAGAAGAAACACCATAAAAATATAAAATATAGCCCAATACGGTTCACTTAAGACTCCTTATACTCGGAGATCCCCCTAAATCCACGCCACTTGCTTCATTTGGGGAGACCCCAAGATCGCAGTGGCTCCCCTTAAGAAGGGGGACTTTCACCCCCCTTTTCCCCCTTTTTAAGGGGGGTTAGGGGGGATCTGTCTTAAGTGAACCGTATTGAAATATAGCCTTTCTCAGGTAAATAATACCAAATCCGGGTTTCCCATCCCCGTTATAATTGGTATGGTGCGTCGCTATGAGATCTCCCAATAGCAACGAGAGTTGTTCGTAGCGACGCACCCTACATTTACTACATTTACGAGATTATA
>JAAUPI010000133.1 GCA_012035135.1 Microcoleus sp. CSU_2_2 | reverse complement strand
TAAACCAAAGTAGCAGTTTTGCAATCCATGAGCCAAACCTCGGATAGTAGTGTAGTAGTGTCTGGACTGTATTTCAAGTTTTGATATTGGTTATCATATTCATAATCAGCCACTAAATCAAGAGCTTTTAAAAATACGATTTACGCTCCAAAACCAAAGAAACCGGGTTTTTACCGAATCTGCGGGCTTTAACAGAGTATTATCGCAAAAAACCCGGTTTCTGACCACCTGCGCCCTATACCCAATTTTCCATTCCCCATTCCCAAAACTATTTCTTCCAATATCTCCGCCAGTGAAACAAATTTTCCCATAAATTACGCATAAAGGTATTGCTGCGAAAACGTTGTAATTGCCAAGCAGTAGCAGTTTGCCCCATAATTTCTGAAAAAGTAGGCCAAATATAAGGAAGTTCCGCGATCGCATCTACCTTCATTCCCTGACGCACAGCCAAAGCAATAACATGAATCAACTCAGCAGCGTGTGGCCCCACAATAGTCGCGCCTAAAATCTCCCCGTTGCGCCGCCCGACAATCTTACAAAAACCAGTTGTATTGCCACTCATTTGAGCTTTTTCAATCTGCTTAAAATATTCCCGACTCACAATCATATCATCACCAAAACGACGCCTTGCTTGCGCTTGTGTCAAGCCAACTCTCGCCAACTGCGGGTCAGAAAAAATCGCCCAAGGAATCCCCCGATAATCTATTTGAAACATTGGCAAAAACAAAGCATTTTTCACAGCAACCACAGCTTCGCAATGAGCGATATGAGGGAACGGATAACCCCCAGCAACATCACCAATTGCGTAAATACTGGGATTAGTTGTTTGCAGTTTGTCATTTAAAATCAGTCTCTGGTTATTAAATTTAATCCCAGTCGCTTCTAGGTTTAATGCTTGAAAATTAGGTTGGCGGCCCGCTGCGAGAAAAATCTCCTCAGCTTCGATCGCCAAATCGCCCGCTTGAATCCACTTCTTGTCGTCAATTACCCTAGCTTGAGTCACCTCGGTTGCCGTCAAAATCCGCACTCCCTCAGCTTCCATAACCGCTTGTACCAAGCCAGCAGCCTCTCGATCTTCCTTCGTCAAAATATGCGCACCTTTCACCACCATAGTGACAGCAACTCCCAGCCGAGTAAAAGTCTGAGCCACTTCAACGCCGCTAGGATCGCTACCGATGACAGCCAAACTTTGAGGGAGTTTTTGCTGTTTTACTAATTGCCCGATCGTTTCTGAAGTAAAATAACCAGCAGCAGTAAGTCCTTCAATATTGGGAATTGTCGCGAGAGTTGGACAAGCCAGCAAATAGCAGAGCGATCGCAATTTCCGCCCGCTTACAGCAAAAGCCAAACTCGGTTTTGCCACAAACTCACCGTTACCAAAAATCACATCGACCCCACGAGCAGCCAAAACATCGATCGAATTAATTTCTGACAAATTAGCAACAATACCTTCGGCCCACTTCATCACCCCGTCAAATTGCAATTCCACAGGCATTTGCGAATTAGCTGTTTCCCAGTGGATACCGAACTGTTGGTGGCTGATATCTTGAGCAAATCGGCCAGTCTCGCTCAAAGCTTGGCTGTATCTCAAACCCAAGTCGATCGACTCTTTCCCCGCTGTTGATAAATCTTGCGAATTACTCAAGGGTTCCACTAAAGCAACGCGAGCTTGTAGAGAAGTTGCAGTCAAAGCAGCATAGCGTCCGGCAGAAGTGCCACCAATTATTACTAAATCGTAGTCAATCATAAATTATCAGTTATTTGTTATTTGTTATTTGTTATTTGTTATTCTTCAATCTAAAATCTAAAATCCCAAATCCAAAATCGATTTAAGTCCTGCAATCAGTCGCAGATTGTCAGCCGAATCGCGCACAGCCACCCGAAAAAAGCGATCGCCCAACTCAGGGAAACTCAGACAATCCCGAATCAAGATCCGCTGTTGTTCCAGCAAACTTTGTTGAATCCAAGAAACCGACATCGACGACTCAACCAACAAAAAATTAGCCGCACCAGGAAAAGGTCGCAAACCTGGTAAATTAGCCAATCCCTCAAACAGCTCTTGGCGAGCTACAGGTAGCCAATCCCAAGTTTGCCGCTCAAAAACAGTATCTCGCACCACAGCAGCAGCAGCAGCAGCAGCCAAAGCATTTACAGGCCAAGGATCTCGCTGCAACTGCCAGCGGCGGAGGATGTCGGGATGAGCGATGGCACAGCCCAACCGCAGTCCTGGCAGAGAATAGAATTTAGTGAGCGATCGTAAAATCACCAAATTCGGAAACTCTTCCACAGCACCGATCGAACTCTCCTGTTGTTCCGGCGGTAGAAAGTCCATAAAGGCCTCATCTACCACCACCAAACCCAATCGATCCAAATAAGGCCTAATCGCCTGCTTACCGAATAGCAAACCCGTAGGATTGTGCGGATTATTCAGCAGCAAACCTCGATCGGCATCCAGAGTAAAAGGAGCCGGGAGACACAGAGAAGGGGAGACAAGGGAACCGTTAGAAACCGACAAATCATCCGTGACTAACCCGTTTCCTGACCCTGCTACCAACGATTTAAGCCCCAAAGGACATTCGATCGCCTTTGCGCCGAAAGCTTTCAGAGCCCGCCAGTAATCGCCAAAAGCCGGAGTCACCAAATAAGTCGCCTCCAGCTTCGACAAATCCCAAGCCGCCCAAGTCAATAATTCGGCCGAACCATTCCCCGGCAAAATCCAATCTGGGTCAACATTCAAAGCCTCACCCAAAGCAGCCCTCAACTCTCCATAATCCGGGTCTGGGTAAGCCGTCAGACTGCTTAGGTGCGATCGAATCGCATCGAGAGCCGACTGAGGAGGACCCAAAGGACTGATACTCGCAGAAAAATCGAGAATAGCAGAAGCAGGGCAGCCTGCCAGTGTGGCTGCCCAAGCTAAATTCCCCCCGTGCACAGGTCTAGTCAAGACTCAGTTCGCCAATTATTTGGGTTCTTTAGGCGGTGCCACTCTGTCTTTAAACAACTTACCCGCCGAAAATGCAGGAACTTTTGTTGCCGGGATTTCCATCTTGTCGCCAGTTTTGGGATTGCGCCCCTCGCGGGCCTTGCGTTCCCGCGACTCAAACGAGCCAAAACCGACCAACGTCACTTTGTCGCCGTCGGAGACAGCTTCCATGATTGCTTCCAAGGCTGCACTCAAAACGGCATCTGCCTGTTTTTTCGTCACGCTAGCCTTTTCTGCCACTGCATCAACCAATTCACCTTTATTCATTGCGCACTCCTTCTGGGTTTGCAAAATACGTTCAACAGAGTTCAACTATTAGCTGTGAGTTATCAACTGCATTTGGGTTTGGGTGGGGAGGTTTAGGTTATTGCCTATTACTCCTGCCCGCTTCCGGGATTAAGAACTCCTGCTGAATACCGATTACCCTAGGATAATTGGTCAGAAAAGGAATTTTTGTTGCTAACTGCTGAAAACCCCACAGCATCTAATTTTCACTGCATTATTCTAAAGTCTTGCCGGCCGTTATGGATCGGTAGAACCTTTAATTTATATGGATTTGGGCAATTTTTAAAATTAATGCCGAAATTTCAGGACAAAAATACCACCTCAGAGAGAAGATTTCTCGCCTCGGTGGATTGTAAATGAGGAAACAAGTAGAAATAGAAGGAATAAAATGTCATTTGTCAAGGGTTCAAGGACAAGTTTTTTACTTCTTCCTTCTTCCTTCTTCCTTCGGACTACTGCCTCGGCTGGACGGGCTGACTGCGCTGCAACAGTTGTCGCGCGTCAGGACTGATATTGTTTTGGTAGCCAAAGTTCGATCGATCGCTATCATCCAAAATTTGTGGTGTTAGCAATACAATCACTTCCGCCCGCTCGTTGGTCTTATTAGTGCTCCTGAACAACGAACCGATAATCGGCAAATCTCCTAAAATTGGAATCTTGTTCGCTGTAGTCCGTTCTTGATCGCGGATGATCCCCGATACGATCAAAGTCTGACCGTCCCGCAGGCGAATGAGCCCGGACTGCAAAGAACGCTCTTGCAGTAGGGTGATACTGTTACTTTCTGCGCCAGTGCTGAGGGCTTGAGATGGACCGATCGCGCTGACGATCGGGTTGACTCGCAGAGAGACAAAACCGTTATCATCAATTCGATCGATCGCCACTCCTAACCGCAAACCCGCCTGACCTTTTTCCGCCGTCACCGTTCTGGTACTCTGACCTGCTGTTGTCTGCGTTTCCGATCGAATGTTAGTAACCACCTCTTCAGTGATATTCACATTCGCCGTTTCCCCTTCTTGGACAACCAAAGTCGGGTCAGTCAGGATTTTAGCGTTCCGGCTCTCAATACTTGCCTGCAAGTTAGACAAAAACCGTTTGGGATATTGGAACAGCGGGAACTGACTGAAAGTCGCACTTCCTATAGCGCTGAGCGCTCCCGTTGTCAAGTCTCTCGTAAACGGCGTATAGTCCCTAACCCCAACTCGTGCGGGATCGTCAGTTATGGGAGCCGTCGGCTGGACAAATAATCCGCCACCCGGTGCTGTCAGAGGCACGTTGATCAACCTGCCACTAGGATCGTAGAAAGGAGTCCTGTCTTGTATAGGAATATCTCGGTTAGGAATAATTGGCCGATTAGCTATACCACCAGTGACAGTAGTACGATCGGGCGGATTGATGCCACCAAAATTGACGATCGCCGCCCCGTTGTCATTGACAAAGAAACTGTCATTAATCCCGAAGGAAAAGCTCGTATTGGTGTTATTGTTTCCCGCCAAGTTGATATCAATCACCTTGACGTTGACGGCCACTTGACGGCGACGCAAATCGAGCTGAGTTAAGAAACCAACGGCGATATCAACTTTCCGTGGATCTCCCACCAAAGTGATCGAATTGAGCCTCGCATCGGCCAACACCGACAGTCCCCTCAACAATAGTGGTCCATTGCCATCCCTAGCGCCGATCGCCTTAATGTCTGGTTCCCTAATTTCTACGTCCCGCGCTGCATTTCCCTGCCCCACGGTTTGAATCGTGACGCGAGTAATCGGCAGTTGAGTTTCGGCACCTTGAGCGCTCAAAAAGTTAGCTGCATCAGTAGACCTAACTTGATTGAGTCGCAGAGTCCGAACTATGATATTTCGCGAGTCGATCGGCAAATTAGAACCTACAAAAATCGTCCGTCCCACCCGGTTAGCTTGCAACCCACTCAGTCGCAGCACGTAATTGAAAACATCTTGCACCGACTCATTTTCAATGTCCAAAGAAATCTTCGGCCCTTCATCCGAGCCTGCCGCTCCCGGCTGACCGGGCACTGCTGTTTGAGGCGCTCCGGGCTGACCCGGTTGAGTTGGCCCGCCCCCTGTAAAAGCGATGTTCAGTCCCGCAGCCCTAGCCAGGAGAGCCAAAACGTCCCTAACTGGGGCATCGCGCAGCACCAAGCGGGGGATGCGTTCTCCCGAACTTAGCTCAATATATGCCCCTGCGGGTGCGATATTAGAAACCGCGATATCTCCCAAAGGCGGAGCAATTGCCCGTGGTTGGAAAGGTGCGGCCTGATTTGTCTGAGATTGAATCTCGTTGGGTAAGGGCGGACGATCGTTCCTAGTAACAGTAACTTCCGGATTTTGCATCAGCACGTTGGGGTTTTGCGCCGTCCGGATTTGTGGAGCCGGTCGGGGACCTGTTTGGCTCAGAGGCAATCCCGGAGGTGGCGGTGGGGCCGTTTGATCCAGTGCTGGCAAACCAGGCCGTGCAGCTTGAGTAGATTGAGCTACACCGCCAACTCCGGCAACGCTGAGAACGATGCTTTGCCCCTGTCCCGGCACAATCTGTCCGCTGGGAACGCCGTTAGTGCCTGCCACCATCACCCGGATGCTATTAGCGTCTACTTGGCTGACTTCTACCGAAGAAATACCCGGAGCCGGGTTGTTTTGGCGAAAGGCATTGCCTTGGGGCAAGCGGAGCTGGGTATTAATAATTGTGGCTTGGTAAGTATTGCCATTATTAATTGCAAAAACTTGCGGGCGATCGCCCTTTTCTGTAGCCAGGACAATATTTACCCCATTATTGGCTTGACTTACTTGCACTCCTGTGACTTGGGTGGGCGCCGCTGAAACGGGGGCTTGCGCTACGAGAACTCCAGCAACGCTGCTGAAAATTCCTCCACTTATTAACCGTAGATGCTGTTTCACGTTCTCTCCTCAACTAGAATTTATGATTGGTTGTTCGCAGTCTTTACTTTTGTTAGATTCTTGCGAAGGCAAAAGGCAGAAATCATCAGGCAAAAATCAGCCCAAAATTCTCCCACTCAAAACAGTTCTTGCCATCTCCTCCGTTGGCCGTGCGCTAGAAATTTATAACAATCGGCACATCAAGCGCGGACATAAATAACCTCATGAATAGAGCCGACGACCCCTTGCTTCATCAACGGTTTGATGCGGGTACTATGTAACTGTCAACAGTTCGGCAAGCTCACTGCAAGCTGTCAACAGTTCGGCACGCTCACTGCAAGCTGTCAACTGCTATATATGCGTAGCAGCTTACCACTAAGGCGTACCAGGAGGTTTGGGAGCTGCCGGAGCGCCCGGACTAGGGGGAGTCGGCGGTTTTTCTTCTTGCTTTAACGGCAACAATGCGTGCAAGTCAAAAGCCGTTTTGATTTTAGTTTGCGGCGGTGCGATCGGAACTATTTTCCCTTTCAGAAAATCAACTTCTATTGCCTGATTTGATACTGCCAATTCAGACTTTAAATTTCTCACTACCAACAGCGACTGCATCAACTCCAAATTCCGCATAAAGTTGCGAGTTTGAGCGAAATTGCCTTCAAACTCTACCTTGTACTTTTTGCGCCTGAGCTTGCCTGCTAGGGACGGCCCGAAGGACGTATCGCTCAGAATATCTGGGTCGATCTGGATCGCTCCCGGCGCCGCTGCGGGTGCTGGCGTCTGGGGCAAGTTTGGCTCAAATTTTGTCAGTTTAGCTTTACCCTCGTCCCCTACCACGCCCGCGTTGATTCTGTTAACCAGTTGAGTCATGTCAAGCAAAAGCGTGTTGGCGCCAGCATCGCTAGCAAACATTGCTGTCACGTTGGCCCGGCGCTGTTTTGCTTCTGCTTGCTTTGCTTCTGCTTCTGCCTTTTTTTGAATTTGAGCTTGCAGTTGCAGTTGCGTTTGTTTGCCTGCGCTAATTTTTTGCTTGATTTCGTCGCCTTTCTGCATTTCGGGCAGTACAAACTGGTAGCCGATGTAGCCGGCAACTCCGACGCCGAGAACGGCGATGGCTATTGCTTGAACTTGCGGTGTCAGCTTAATCCCGAATAGTTCCGTTCCTGCCTCTTCTTGTCCCCCGCTGGGAATAAACTCATTTGCTGCTGTCATGGTTTTTTCACATCTCCTATTTGTGGTTCTAGCACTCCTTTTTCCTGAAGTGTTTGTATGCGGATAGCCAGCCCATCCGCCTGCTTACTGCGCAACTCGGGCAGCAACTCGGAGGCAACAGTGGGGCTAAGGCTAGTTTCAATTTTATATTCCACTACCGGCCGCAGTTTGGGGATTTCTGTTACTCCTGCTGTGCTTTGGTTGCGCACTTGTACTTGTGTGGGGTTGTTTTTTAATGTGGCTGCTACCAGTTTGGTGTCAGTGTTGAGGAAGAAAGGGGAGCGCTGAACTAGCAGCATAAAGTCGTTAACTTGATCGAAGGTACTGGCCATCCCAGAAATTACGACCTTTGTGGCCTGGGGAGGGGCGACTGGAGTGGGAACTGTCACCGGGGTAGGGCTGGCTGCCGGGGACGGAGTTGCCCCAGGGGAAGCTGCGGGGGAGGCGGCTGGTGGGGGTGGGGGCGGTGCTGCGACAACCGGGGAGGGACTGGGGTCGATTTGTTCAATTTTGGCAATTTGCACTCCGGCGGGAGTGCGGACACTCAAGTCTTGAAGCATCGCCGACCAAGGTTTAATCTGGTCGAATACTCCGGCTAAAGCTTTGTATTCGGCGGTCACTTTGTCGGTTTCGGTGTTGATGGCTTTGATGACGTTGGCTTGAGTATTTAACTTTGCCACTTCTTGGTCGAGGAGGGTTTGTTCTGCTACCAGACCGGAATTTTGGTTAGTCTGCCACCACCTGGTCCCCATGACAATGGCGTTGATGCCGAGGGCAAATAGCAGTGCACCAACTAGGGGTAGTTGGCTTTGGGGTGAGCGGCTTGGTGTACGCCCGACGGGAGTGGGTCTGTCCTTTCTGTATTCCGGGCGGTCGTTGAGAAAATTGATATCTAGGCTGTACATGGCGTTACTCGATTTGAGGTTTTAAATCGGTTTTTCTATCATAGGACTTACACAACTGGCATAATTAGTAGGGTGCGTCAGATCCTATACCCCGAACAATCACCCTAGAACTGCGTCTGACGCACCATACAACTCGAATTGAGTGTCAAATAACCTCCCTCAGTCCTAAACCTAAGGCTACTCCTAAACCCGATCGCTGTTCTGGGGTGATTTCGTCGCCGACTTCTAGTCCGAGAGTTTCGATCGGATCGATTTGAGAGGCGGGCAAACTTAATCTTTGCATGAAAAATTCGTCTAGTTTGCCGATCGCAGCTCCAGGCCCTGCTAACAGCAGTTGCGCTACTTCTAGTTCTTCGCTCTGGTTGAGGTAAAAGTCTACTGAGCGGCGCAGTTCGTCTGCTAGTTCTCCCAATACTTTGATCATCGCATTTGTGCCGGGATTGACATCTCCCGATGCGCCCATTGTATCTGTGACTGGTAGGGTCATGCCTTGCAGTTCGCTGGTGTCTCTGGTTGGTGGCAGGTTCATGGCTTGGTTTAGAGCAGTCTGGATTTGATACGTGCCGATCGGGATGGTACGGTTGAAATGAGGTATGCCGTCCACTACTATAGCTAACTCGGTGCTGTCAAATTCTATGGCAGTCAGAACTGCCGCTTCTTGAGATGAAAATTGTTGTAGTTGGTCTCTGAGGGTACGGATCAGGGCAAAGCTGGTTACTTCTAATACATCTATACTTAGTCCGGCTTCTTCAAAAGTTTTAATGTAGGTGTCTGTAACTTCTCTGCGGGTTGCTACTAATACGACTTGCACTTTTTCTACGCCGTCTTCATCGACAAATAGACCAATTTTTTGATAGTCTACGTCGGCGTCTTCTCTGGGGAACGGCAAGTACAGTCCTGCTTCTGTATTCATGTATTCCCGCAGTTCTTCGTCGTTGAGTTCTGAGGGAACAGGGATGAGGCGGATCACGGCTTCGCGACCGGGAATAGCTGTGGCTACTCGCTTGGCTTTGATTTTGTTGTCGGCTAGGACTGAGCGAAGTAGTTCTGCCATTGCTGGCGGATCGACTATTTGTCCTTCTTGTACGATGTCTTCTGGAACTTCTATGGAGGCTAGGGTGGCGATTTTTAATGCCTGAGCTTTCTTTTCGAGCTGAATGATGTTGATGCGGTCTGAGGCTATTTCGATGCCGATTCCTGGCTGGCGGTTGGAAAGTAGACCTTTGAAAAAGTTAACCATGTGATTGCTATTTAACGAAGGGGAAGGGTAAGGCTGTGCGGTCGCGTTTTTCCGCCAACAGAACGATGGGCATCCCGCAGTGGCTGTAAGCGACAATGCGGTTTGTAATTTTGCGATTGCGCATTCCGATTTTATGCTACCCAATGTAACTGAGAATAGCTAGAGGAGTGCTAATGTCAACAATTTGCAACTGTTCTGATTTTCGATCGGGTGGGTCAGGCGATTTGAGATTTGAGATTTGAGATTTATTCCCACGGATAAATACGGGGTCTGGTTAGGAACGATGCTACGCTTTTTTCTGTCTTCGTCCGGAGCCTTCCCAAGGCTTAGCCTGTGAACGAATAAATCTGGGGGCTTTGTACCTCGATGGTTTCGGTCGGGAGAACAAACTGAGTCTAGCGCGCTCTGGCGTTAGCCGTAAACTCTGGCTCGGAGTCGATCGCATTATTTTCTCTAAGTCTTCCGATGATTCTCAAATTAACATAGTCAGAATTAAGGTCAAGTGACACAAAAAAACAATTAGCTTGCACGACTTAAAAGCTGGCAAGCGGTTGTGTCAAAACGCATCGCCCGCAGATTGTAAATTCTTGTCCTACAACTCGTGGCGTGTTGCAAATTAAATTGTAAAGCCGTCCTAGAAGGACGGGGTTTCTACCCATTTTTTTTGATGAAACGTAAATCTTGGCGACTGTTTGCTATTTTTGGTCTGTTGGGGTTGCTGCTGTCTGCGGCGGTCAGTTGCAGTAGAGGTGCTTCTAATTATGGGTCAAATAATGCTCCGGGAATTGAGTTCTGGACTATGCAATTGCAACCTCAGTTTACTGATTATTTCAAGCAGACGATCGCTGCTTTTGAAAAGGAAAATGCGGGGGTGAAAGTGCGCTGGGTGGATGTGCCTTGGTCGGCGATGGAAAGTAAGATTTTGGGGGCGGTTTCGGCGAAAACTGCACCGGATGTGGTCAACCTGAATCCTGATTTTGCGGCGCTGTTGGCAGGACGGAATGCTTGGCTAGATTTGGATTCTCGGATACCGGAGCAAGTTCGATCGACCTATTTACCTAATATCTGGAAGGCTAGCGTGCTTGATGGCAAAAGTTTTGGTATTCCTTGGTATCTCACGACTCAGGTCACTATTTATAATACTGAGCTATTTAAAAAAGCGGGAATTGCTAAACCTCCGGCTACCTATGCTGAGTTAGCTCAGGTAGCGAAACAGGTAAAGGAGAAAACGGGGAAGTTTGCTTTTTTTGTGACCTTTGTACCGGAGGATTCGGCGGAGGTTTTGCAATCTTTGGTGCAGATGGGCGTGCTTTTAGTGGATGCCCAAGGAAAAGCAGCTTTTAATACTGATAAAGGTAAAGCTGCTTTTCAATATTGGGTTGATTTGTACAAGGGCGGATTTTTGCCACAGGATGTTTTGGTGCAAGGCCATCGCCGGGCGATCGAACTTTATCAAGCTGGGGAAACTGCTTTGTTGGGTTCCGGACCTCAGTTTTTGAAGGCGATTTCTGAGAATGCTCCGAGTATTGGTGCGGCTTCGGCTGCTGCACCTCAAATTACGGGGGAAAGCGGCAAGAAAACTGTGGCGGTGATGAATTTAGTTGTGCCTCGCGACAGCAAGCGTCCTGACGATGCTGTAAAGTTTGCTCTGTTTCTGACTAATTCTCAAAACCAATTGGCTTTTGCTAAGGCGGCTAATGTTTTGCCTTCTACGGTTGAGGCTTTGCAGGATGGTTATTTTAAGACTGTAGCCGCTGATGCGACCGCGGCCGATCGAGCTCGACTTGTCAGTGCTTCTGGCTTGGAAAAAGCAGAGCTGTTGCTTCCGCCTTTGAAGGATATTAAGAAGCTGCAAAAGGCAATTTATGACAATTTGCAGGCGGCGATGTTGGGGGATAAGTCGGTAGAGCAAGCTGTGGCTGATGCGGCGACGGCTTGGAATCCACATTCGGCACCCTAACTGTCACATGGGGTGCAGGTGGGTTATGTGGTAGTAATTAGTGGCGTTTGCTCGGCCATTCTGAATAACAACGAGTTATCTCCCGACCAAATGCTCGATACATATAAACAGCAACAATAGAGATCTCCCAAAAAGAAATTGTGTGCCGATCGCACTTATCTTTGGAGGAGAAAACAGACGAAAACGGATTCGTACATCCCGAATTCGCGCAGATAACGCGACTGGGCTTCGGCAGGGCTGCTGCCAGAAATCCCAACGTGCAGAACCCGCCCAACCCAGCAAACTTTCCAGCCGAACTTTCCGAGTACGAATGGCCTGCAATTAGAAGCGCGTTTGCTCCTCCTCCTGGAAAATCGCTAAGTGACCAATTGCTTTCGTTCAGAATGGGGGCGAGATTTATTTGCGGCTGTTCGTTCAGTTGTGAATACTGGTAAAAAACAGGGTTTAACTGCTTATCAAGCTATTCAGCAAGCCCTCTCTATTCATGGCTCCCTTTTTTCCCCTAGTTGAGCAATTACGTTATTTTCTTCAGCATTGCCAAGGGGAATCAAACCCTAACAATCTGTTCGATCGATTCGTTGAGGCTCAATCCCCATTCGATCGCGATTGCGAATTCCTTCCCATCCTACCGGCGTTACCTAAATACAAGCTACACAGCAGCAGATCTGCCTGCTGCGAAGATTTGTTGTGCGGTTAATTGCAAGTCGGGAAACATTGAGGAAATCAGTCGATCGCTCTTTTGAAATAAATGTTTTCGATACTCATCTTCTTGCAGCGTACAAATCGTAACTGTCGGCTGTTTTGGTTTGCCGATATATTCTCTGCCACCAACACCCAGATAGTCAACAATCCAATACTCAGGCACTCCCAGCAAAGCGTAATCTTCAACTTTACGAGCGTAATCGTTTTGCCAGTTACTGCTGACGACTTCAGCAATCAGTTTAATTGAAGAACCTGATGTAATTACAGGTTCTTGCTGCCACAAAGGTTCATCAATCAATTTAGTTTCATCTAATACCAGCACGTCGGGGCGAAAGGCTGTTGCTGTTCCTAACAGTTTGATGAGACAGCGAGGGGGGATAAAGTAGGGCAGATCCAGGCGGTCAATTTCTACATTCAGTTTTCGTCCCAGAAAACCGGATACTTGTTCGTGCGGCCCTGTTGGTTCCATTTCGGTTAATTCACCATCAATCAGTTCGTAACGATCGCTGTCGCCGTAGTTAGTAATAAATTCATCAACAGTTATAAGTTTTGGAGGTGATTGAACCATTGTGTTTGTTCCTCATCCGACAGCAATGTACGTTTTTATTCAAAGCTCAAAATCTTTATTCAAAGCCTGGCGGCTCTCTCGTAGTTATGGTGATAACTAATACTTATAATTTGGAAAATCAAGGATTTCAGCTTTCATAATTCAAAAATTTAGTATCTATTGCTACATTTTGCACCAAACATCCGAGAGAGCCAGATTCTACAGCTAAAGATTGTGTGAAAACACTTGGAAATGTTATTGCCCAACTTACTATTAAACCCAAAATAGAGCGCGCTTTCATAATCTTTCCTCTCCTTTTCCCAATTATCTCACAAAAGCAAATGATGAAATTACTAGATTAAATACTTTATCTTCCACAACACTAATCTTTTCTCCATAGGCAAAAGTAGAAACAGTAAGACGAGTATAAAAGACTGCATCTGCTACTTTGTTCAGCACGGGACTGAATTTAATTATTTCCCCGTATCTTCCCGGAGTGTCATACTCGGAAAGATGCCACCAAAGCCCACAACCTCGCTCGTAAACTAAATTACCATCGCGCAATACTTTTCTAATAGCAGCCCATTCGTTAATATACTGCGTTTCGTTAGGGCGGATTTTGCAGCGGTTCAGTTGTGGGTGCAGCTTGTAGAAAATAGAGTCTGTTAGCTCGTCGATCACTTTTTCAGGTGCCCTGTTAGTTGCAATCAGTACCGAATCGGCGACAGGATAGTCGATCGGTTGCGCGATCGCCTTCACGGACAACAGAGGAACGGCGGTTAATCCCAATATCAAATAGTTCATTGCATACCTCGATATTTCATCATTTTTACACTCTATTTTTTCAGATGTTTTGTTGGTGCGATCGCCCCTCGCTACCTATTTTTAGAGAACGCGATCGTCTTTTCATGTTTGTCTCAATCTTTTTAGCGAATCCGTCTTTCGGAACGCAAAATTCGGTTAATTTCTTGCTTGGTCATAAAAGGAGCTTCCAAACAAGTAAACTCCAAGCATTCTTCACCTGGCTTTTCCACTCTCACTTTATGATTGCGTTCGTAATAAGTACCGCTCCCCCAGTAAAATCTAATTGCTTTGCCGGATTTTACATACCTATCTCCCAAATCGTAATCAATTTGGGTTATGTCTGATTTAATCGGTGGGTAGCTAGATAAACCTTGCTTGAGAATGTAAGCTATATAACTGCTAGCTCCTGAATTAATGTAAAGGTATCCATTATTAAACTCACGAGGTAAGTCATAATTACGATTTAGAAAGCGCCTGCCACCCCGTGCTACAAATTCCCTCCAAGTTATCAGCCCGGACTTGGATTGTTGAGCGACAGTTTGCGATCGCCCCTCCAATATCTGTTGGTCTGTCGGGGACGATCGACTTTGCGCCAAAACTGATGCTGAAGCACAACCCAACACTGCCAAGCCAACGATCGAACTCAAAATTGAGAACCCTTTCACGCTTTCCCCTTGTTTGCTCAAATACTTTCGCACCTTCAACCTTTCAACCTGCACCCGCTGCCACTGCCGCACCCTCTACCTACCTATCAGCCACAGCTCGCTGATTTTATGCAAAATGTCGATCGATTGTTACAAAGCTTTACAGAGAATAGTTGAATTGACCGAGAATATCCCTGATTAGGTCTAGTTCCTGCGGCTCTTCAGTCACCCTCCCAGCAGTTGCAATTTGCCAAAAATGGAAACATTGGAAACATTACTGAAACATTGAAATATTTTATTGACGCGCCAGCGATGGGGGTGTGAGAATAGGTCATACACCAGATGTAGGAGGGCGACCCGTGAAAGTCACCAGACATAGAGAGAAAATTCTAGAGGCGCTGCGGGAGTGGTTTCGCGTCCACAAAGAGGGGCCGACCCTGGAAGAGCTGTGCGTGGAACTGGAAATGCAGCCGCGACAGAAAGCAACGGTACAACGCTGGTTGCAGACCATGCGAGGTATTGACGTGGAATGGGAAGACAATGCCGCCCGCAGTCTCCGCCTGCAAGCAGGCGACCCTGAAGCTGAACCCGAATTGCAGATATCGATACCAGAAACCTTGCGCTACTTAGCAACAGGGCTGGCGGAGTGGGAAAAATGCGAACACAACGAGCGCCAACGCATTCCCAAATCACTCCGCATCGGGATGTCCCGAATGTACCTAACATCTTTATTGCAAGGAGATGAAGAAGTTCCCTCGAACCTCCCAGAATTTTTTGACTGGGCAAAAAATCCAGTAGTCGAATGGAAACCGGCAGCAGAAATCAAACACCTTTCACCAGATGTCACCCTCATCGAAGACGGATTAGTTTCCAACTTTGCCGAACAGTGGCAAGTTACAGGTGCCGACGTAGAAAAGCAGGTACAGGAGAAAATCTTGCAAGAGGTTCTCGAACATTGCCGGGGGTATCAGCTAGAAGATGCCTATCGCGCTTTCCGCAAACTGATTATTGAACGTCCCGTCCTTCCCTACCCAGAATACCGCCGCCTTCTGTCCTCGCCCCAACTCAAACCCCTGCGCGAATTCTTGCTACAAACCTACATCGATTTAGTCGATTTAGCAGCAGAAAACAGCTATCATCTTTGCCCGCGCTGCAAATATGTAATGCGCCGCCGCCAAGATAAAACCTGGAGTTTAGACTAAGACAAAACTAAGAGGTGCATTACTTTCGATTGAATGCACGAAAAGACGAGCGATCGAAAACTTCTGATTAGGGGGACTTAGGGGCGGTTTTTCTCGGGCGAGAAAACCCTT
>JAAUPI010000132.1 GCA_012035135.1 Microcoleus sp. CSU_2_2 | reverse complement strand
ACGGGAGAGGGCGGGCACGGGGGGCACCCGCCCCTACAAAACCCTTGTTTTTTGGAGAATGAAACCGCCCTGCCCCCAAGGGGGGAATTGGGGAATTGGGGAATTGGGAATAGTTAGTGGTTGTTCTAATAAAAAATAACAAATAACCAATTACCAATGCCTGATGCCCAATTCCGAATACCCCATGTCAACTGTCAACTGCCTGCCCGCTCGCGTAGTCGAAGCGGTAAACTGTCAACTACCTTTATGCTTCTTTAAAGAATCGGATGATTTCGCGGACGTGGTTAAGAAATTGTCCATCATCTGTGAGTTGGGCGATCGCACTTTCTGCATCTCTTGCTAATTTAGTATGTTCGGCCTGATTTGTCGATCGCAAATTTTCTATAGATGCAGCTAGTCGAGTTAATTCTCTTCTAGTAGCTTCCTGCTGTCGTTCTTGCACGGCTACCCAAGAATTCGGATCTTCCAAATTAAATCTAGATTCTAAATTTTTAACGATAGATTCTAAGTTAACAAAGCGGCTGCGGAGTTCGACAATATCTTCGCGAGGGTAATAAAATTGACTACGAATCATTGTCAGACGAGCAGCTAAATACTGATAAGCTCTAATCGCTGGACGCAGTATAGTCAACAGCAGTGCTGCACCGGAACTTAGATAGCCCACAGCACTAATTCCCGTGACTGCTAAGGCGTAAAGTACGATCGCACTCAAGAGGTGAAGTCCGACAGCAACCCACAAGGAACGACTAGCTAATACAGTAACGTATTTGACTTGTTTCTGGTCTACTGCAATACCTTTTTCAGTTGATTCTGCGGCTTGCGCTAAAACTTCTTTAGCTTCAAAATGGATATTCCAGGGAACTGTAACTATCAACAATAACCATTCAAAAATCGCAATAGCAATTACCCAATCGATGAAGCTGCCTGCGGGGATGTGCAGCCATTGCAGAATGGCAAAAACTAATAGTAAAAATATGCCTGTGCCGGCCCCAAAACCTGCGAAAGAGTAATACATTGCCATCTCCTTTGCGGAATATTGTTTAAATTGTGTGTTCGTTTGTGGGGCTAGGCGAACCAGGTGTGACAGTTAGGAAAGCTTCATACTGGGCGAGGGGGGTTGTCAACTGTCAACTGTCAACTGCTATAATTCCGGCTTTCTTTTCTCTAAGTTTCAACAAAATTTCTGCATGAACTTCGCGAGTAATCGGATAGAAATATGCTAAAATCATGCCACAAATTAAAGCAATTGTTGGCAGCGGTCCGATCGCAACTCGAATTGCAAACAGTGCAGAATCGGGCTGTACTGGTGCCGGCTGTCCGGGAACTGTGGGCAGAAATCCAGCTACTTCCAAAGCTTGTCCTACCAACCACAAACCAATCGCCAATCCGATTTTTTGCAGCAGTACCATAAACGAATAGAAAATGCCTTCGCGTCTTTCTCCGGTTTGCAATTCGTCGAGTTCGATCACATCCGGTATCATCGACCAAGGTACTAAATAAGCCGTGGAAACTCCAACTCCTGCCATGACTGCGAGGATATACATCAATGTTAGTTGTCCTGGTTGCAGGAAAAACAGTCCGGCTTGGGCAATAATCCACAAACTCATACCCATAAAATATACAGCTTTTTTGCCGTATCTTTCGCTAACTCTACTCCAAACAAATAACATGATTAGGGCAGTGCCTTGAACGCGATCGCGACTAAGCTAAAAACGTACTGGGGCTGTTGCATCCAGTTAACAACAAAGTAGGGAATAATAGTAGCAGTCAACTGCACTCCCAGCCAAGAAAAAAGATAAATGCCAATTACGTACAAAAAAGGGCGATTGCTAAATGCAATCCGTAACTGTTCTTTTAGCGGCAAGGATGTAGAATTATCGGCCTCAGGGTTTTCTAATAGTTGGGCTGCGACGTGCTTGCGAGTTCCCCAAACGCACCAGTACAACGGTAAGACAGAGATAACTGCACAGATTGCACCTAATACTAAATATTGTTGATTCGGGTTGTTTTGAAATACAGCAAAGATAATTAGAGCTAAGATTAATGAAAAGATGCTGCCTCCAATTGAGAAAGCAAACCGGAAACTGTTAAGGCTAGTGCGTTCGTTGTAGTCTTGGGTGAGTTCTGGGGTGAGGGCGGTATAAGGAAGGTTAACAGCGGTGTAGGCTGTGTTGAACAAAATGCTAATCGCAACATAGTACCAAAATAACGCTGTGCGATCGGTGCTAGGTACAATCCACTGCAAGAAGAAGAATATACCGAAGGGAATGCCACCATATATTATCCAAGGATATCGCCGTCCCCAAGGGTGAGAAGTGCGATCGCTCAACACCCCTACAATCGGGTCGTTTATGGCATCCCAAACTTTGCCAATTAACAAAATATTGCTGGCTAAGCCGGCAGGTAAACCAGCAACATTGGTAAAGAAAACTAACAGGTAAAATGCTAAAACATTAGCGGTAATCGCCGGGCCGAGGTCGCCGGCACCGTAGGCTAACTTTGTGGAGAAGCTGAGTTTTTTGGTTGCGAGATTGTTGGAGGCTGGCGGAGGGGGGGAAGAGTTGCTCATAAATTTTGAGTTCGGGGTTATTTTGCAGGTGGCGGCTTTGTAGTAGGAGTATAACTCGCTATTCGTCCTCTGACTAAACTTATTTGAGTGATCGAAAAAACTAAACTCCTGACTGCAAACTCGATCAATTATTGACAATTTCGCTGCGAGAAACCTTACTAATTCTAGCAGGATTTGCGGTTAATTCTGGCGGTGAGGTTGGAACAGATCCCCATAAGTTCAAAAAGCTTTTCAACAGAACTTCTTGCTGAGTGCGAAATGTCTCGACATTCGCGCCTCCATTCATAATTACAAACCACACTGTTTCTTGTTTCTCAGTTGGTAGTGCTCCTCCCAAAGCACTGACATTATCCAATGTTCCTGATTTGATTACGGCTAATTTTGGTAACGGTCGTTCTGACAATATGCCTTGGTCTTTGCCAATTACAGTTAAGACATCGGCAACTGTCATATTATAAGGCTTGAGATAGCGCTCCAGCGCTAAAAATAAGGCGCAGGCAGCGCGTGGCGAAATGCGGTTTTCTTCGCTTAAGCCGGAACCGTTGACGAGTTGAATTTCTGCGGGGGGAACTCCGGTGGCGGCTACTGCTTTTTGCCCGACTACTTTGGCACCGCCGACGGTATTAGCTAACATATCTGCCATTAAATTGTTGCTGTACTGATTCATTTTTTTGATCAGTTCGGCTAGTGGCAAAGAATAATGTTTAATTAAAGGCTGCGCGGTGGGGGGAGGGCTGGGTCGAAAAACTTGGACAGTTCCGTCTATTACTACTTGGGGTTTAGGGGTATTTGGAGGTAGTGTTTGATATTGGGCTGCGGCTTCGGCAGGCCAGATTTGACTGTTCAATCCTTGTTTGAGCAATTCTCCTGATTTGAGGGGATTTAATTCAAAGTTCATGTAAAATTTATCGACAATGATCAGGCTGCCAGTTATCCGTTTGATGCCTTTTTGATTTAAGGTGTTACCGAGGGCGATCGCCTCTTCCCAGACAAACAATGGATCTTCGCTGCCTTGAATAATTAAATCGCCTTTTAATACTCCGTTTTCTATGCCACCATTGGTGCTAATTAAGGTGATAAATTGATGTTCTGGGCCGAAGGTTTGCAGGGCTACAAGGGAGGTTGCGACTTTGGTAATTGAAGCGGCGGGCAGAGGAGTTGTGCCTTGATGATTTGCTAATAAAGTATTGCCAGATTGCATCCAGATGCCTTGACTTTCTTTGGCATAGCCTTGGGATGTCAATCCGTTTAGATATTCTTGGATTTTAGTGTTTGTAGCGGTTTCGGGATTGGTAGTAGGAACTGTTAATGGGGTTGTTAATGGCTGATTTACTGGGATTGGTGATGGGGAAGCTTCAGCTATAGGAGATGGAGAGGGAGATGAAAGTTGGGGCGATTCGGTAGCTGCACATCCGGCAATAAGTGTGAGAAGGGCGATCGAACTTGCAGCAGTCCAGTAGCGGGTTTTTAGCATTATTACTTTAATTTCCATCAAATTTAATCTCATGTCGGCACACCCGATGGAAAGTGTACCACTGAATTCTTTCCCTCTCCCTCTGGCAGGCCCGGAGCGAAAGCTCCGGGCCGATCGCAAATTCTCGATAAACTAATCTATCCGGCTAAACTCCCTATACTCAACGGCACCATCTCGCCGTGTGTCGTCAGTCCTAATAACATCGGCTCGTTGGGTCGAATTAACTGTCCTGTAAGGGCGCAGCGTTCCTCTTGCTGCGCTGTGGCATCAATGCTGGCTCGAATATCCGATCGCGAAAACATCTGCCGATACTCTCCAGACTTCTGCTGCACGTAATTCCAAAGCAAATCTCGAATCAAGGCTTGATAGCCCTGATTGCCTGCTAGCTCTTTCAATCTCTCTTTGAGATCGCGTTCCAACCGAATGCTGGTCACTTCCATCTCGGTGGTTGAAGTTCTAGGTAGGGTATGCATAATTTTTTCTCCGTAACAGGGTGGACATATCTGTAATATCAGTGTAGTATGTTTACAGCTAGATTGAAAGCCTCTTAACCACCTTCTGCCTTCAGTGAAATTTCTCCTTACCTACTCCAGCTATCAACTCAATCGCGATCGCCCCCTGGGTCGTCTAGAGTCATCATGTCCAGCCGTCAGGACTGGTTTTTTGATGATGATAGGGACATCTTGGACGATCGGAAGCCTATTTAAAGGGAGTTATAGTGGATTAGGACAAGTTGCAGAAATTAATCATAACGAGGTAGGCCGAGACGGCCTGCAAGTGGCACAGCCACACGGACATATGCGAAGCGGGAGGTACAGCTAAACGACTGTACCCATACAAGATGAAAATTTGCCTTTAGCAGTTTTTCTAGCCCCCGCTTCCAACCAACAGAAGCGGGGGCATTTGATTTTAATTAAGGGGAATAGTTTTGAGTTTTAAATTGAAGAATTGAAGAATTTAAGAATTTAACTTAAAACTCACTCTATCGAAATCCCAGCCACCCTGGTCAAAGGGGGAGACGGGAAAGAATCCAAAGTCTAAAAATCCCAAATAGATGATGAGGAGGAGCAAGCGGTGACCATAGTAGTAACTGATGTATTAAGGCAATCTGTAGTGGTATTTTCTCAGAATTACCTACCGATGAGCCGTGTCAACATCAAACGGGCGATCGTACTTTTAGTCACTGGCAAAGCTGAACCTCTGGATTTTACCACCGGTAATGGCTGGCTGGTGCGATCGCCCAGCGCTGCCATCCACGTACCCGAACAAATCCGCTTGACTTTTGGCAACAAGGAACGTCTTTGGAAATTGCCACCAGTCAATCGCCGAGAAGTTTTGCGCCGAGATACTCATTCTTGCCAATACTGCGGTAGTAAAAAGCATTTGACGTTGGATCACGTCATGCCTCGATCTAAGGGTGGATTACACACTTGGGACAACGTAGTAACTGCTTGCGAACGGTGCAATTCGCGTAAAGGAGATCGAACCCCCATCGAAGCTGGAATGGCTCTCAAAACGAAGCCAAAGGCTCCCATGCACCCAACTGTTGCTTTTGCCGAACTGTTTTGGCACGAACATCAAATTGGCGAATAGGGAATGGGTAATGGGGAATCGGTTAACTGGTTCCCAGGCTCTGCCTGGAAACCGATGTTCAGAGGCTCTGCCTCGCGTGGCAAAGGGAAAATAGGAGGCAGAGCCTCTGGATCTGTGTTACCAGGCTCTGCCTGGTAACAAGTAGATGACCCCATCCCCAAGGCTAGATGCCCAATTCCCAATTTTCAATTTTCAATTTTCAATTTCTAATTCCAAATTTAGGGCTGTCAATATGCTGAAGTTGACTTACACTGAAACGGGCTTTAATTTAGAGCGTTTAGCTCAATCTCCCGAACAGTTAGTGGCGCTGCGAGTTGTGCTGGCTATGCGAGTTGGTCAAAGCATCTGCGTCGAACCGAGCACTGCGGCGTTTTTGCTACCCGCGAATTTGCCGGCAATTTCTCTGTTGGAAACTGAGGCCCGCAAAGATGATACTGGTACGATCGCTCTTTGTGTTGCTGATGCTGAATATGTAGAAGTAACTCTGCGAGGTACGTGGATTTCTGACCAATCTGAAGAGGCTGACGGCGTGTTTGTGACAGTTTTGAGCGATCGAGTGGAATTCTTAGTTTTCAAGCTGTGGCTGGAAACTCAAGATGCGGCTTCTGTTGTCGAGGAAGTTGGTGAATAAACTTTGTAGTAAGGACTAAAGTCCTTTCTTATTAACATCAGGATTTCAGTCCTTACTATGAACAAATTCCCTTTGATACCGCAGGATTTTATCATGGATTCACTAACTTAGCTAATCGACTTTAGAATATAAATAATTATTCTACTAAATATCAAAGGTCAAATTGACGCCGGAAGCGAGGGTCTAGTTTGTCGGTTTTCTTTTGGTTGCAGGTGAGACAGAGGGTTTGCAGGTTGCTGATGTCGTTGCTGCCACCGCGGGCTAGGGGGATGATATGGTCGATCGACAGTTGGGTTTCTTGTTTGGTTTGGCCGCAGCTTTGGCATTGGTATTTATTGCGGGTGAATACGTATTTTCTGACTTCTGGGGGGATGGAAATTCGGGGAGTTTTAGTCATGATGTATTTTAACCGCAGATGAACGCAAATGAACGCGGATGTTTGATGGATTAGTCGGCAAATAGTTCGTCATAAATGTCATTTTCTGCACTCAGCCAATCTTGATAAGCTTGGGATACAAGCATCGGTTGAACAGATTCTTTCCCTGTTTTCAGGAACAGCGCTAGGTTGAGAAGTATTGCCAACTTATCATCGGGAAGTTGCTCGATTATTGTTAGAAGTTTTTGGCGAATGTTCATAGGATTAAAGTCGCTCTTTGTTGGCTATTATAGCACAATCATTCACAATCCACCGCAACGCTATTGTTTTCTCCGATCGCAGGTAACAAATGCTCGTACAATTGCATCGCCTGCAAACAGCTATTAATACCTGAAACGGCCCGATCGTACTCTTTTATCTTCTCTTCATTCTCCGCTTGCAGCCGCTGGTTGCGAGCAATTTTTTCCTCCGCTTCCTGTGCTAAAGTTTGCTCCACATAATCGCGGGCTTGACTGTATTTCTGCAAAATATCATCCGCTTGCTTTTCGGCCATTGGCAATAAATGATCCTTCAGCGTCTTATTAACTGTTTGGCGGAAGGTTTGGCGGATAGTTTTTGATACTTTTGGCTCGAAATCTAGTCGCAACAATTGGCGAATTGCTGGTTGGGCATCTACCATATTTTCGCAGTCGTAACCTTGAGATGTTTGCTGCAATGTTTGGCGGAATTGATAAATCGAAAAAGTGTCTTCATCGTAAAAACGGGGACTTTCTCGCACGTATCGATCGCACTCAACTCCCGCCGCATTTACCAAAGCATCAGAAACCTGCTGTGATAACTCATCTAACTGCTGTTCAATTCCCCCATCATTCCCCAACAACCGATAGAGAAGTCGATAATATTCAGACTTGCGAACGCTATCTTTTAAATACTGGAAAAAATTTGCAACTAGCGACGCCGTAGACTCTACTAAAATATCTTCTAACTGATTTGCTAAATAGTAAAGCGCCTCAACTAAAACAGCAATTAAAGGTGCTGTAGCATTGCGGGGATGATTCAGCACAGTGCGCCCGTAAGCTGCTTCAACTGAAAAGCTATCTAATAATTCATCTAAGCGCCGAATCATCCGAGATTGCAGTTGTCGAAAATCGGCATCGAAAATATCGCATTTATTCATAATCATTTCATTGACTTCTGTCGCGATATGTTCCCGAAAATCCTGTCCGACTTGCTGCAATTCTTGATTTAACCGTAAAAGTTCCTGTGCTTTCATCGCCTCAATTTCGCGGGGCTGACTGTCCAAACTCCGCTGGATTGTTTGAAAGTGTTTCCGCAGTTGAATGCACAAGTCTTCTAAATCGTCGGCGAGATTTTTGAACAGTTGCGGGCGTTTTTCTTCAGTAAGGTAGTGGGTAATAGCTGTGCGAAAATCTTCGATGCCGCTATCTTGAATTAATTGCTCGATTAACGGTTTTCCTTGTTCTGCAAGAATCCGCACATAGTTTTCGTTTGGTGTTTCGTAGCTGTTAACTGAAATCCGAAATTTGCTGGGAGGTAGTTTGCCGGAATTCGCGCAGTAGCGGTTGAATTCGCTGATAAATTGCGGAGTTTCTTCGCTATTACCGAGAAACTCTGAATCTAACTTACCATCTACATCAACTCGCCCTTGACTGGAGGCAAATATTGTATCTAAGCCAAAGCGATCGCGCCCGGTTGTGCTTTTAATCAAACTGCCATAAAATCCTAATAATCCGCTAGTTTTGTAAACTCTCGCAGTTTCGCGAAAGTCGGAATTAATCAGATTTTCTAAGCGCTGTCGCAGTTGCGTGTTGTACCAAGTTTCGTCAATGCGGTTGAAAATGTAAAAAAGACGATCGCGAATTCCCGGATTTTCCCGCGTTTTTTCCATCAACTCGGTTTCTTCCGTAGTCATTTCCCCCGACGAAGCTGCTTTCAAAACGCAGACAACCGCCGAAGTATCCGGGCTTTCAATCTTATCATAAGTCAATTCAGCATCCCGCTGCACTGGCGCATCAATTCCCGGCGTATCGATAATTATATTGCCATCTTGTAGCAACGGATGGTAACAGTAATATTCTACTCGTTTCAGCACCGCACTGTTGCTACCTCGGCGAGCATAGCTAGCAGCTTCCTTCAGATTGGAAAAGTTAAACTGTTCCATCGAATAGGTAGCATTTTCGAGAGTGTGGATGCGATCGCGATTTACCTCAAAACCTTCTAAAAGCAGCATCAAAGCCTTAGCTTGTTTGGCTAACTCCGATTTGTTTTCTCCACCTTCTTTTGCAATAATTATTTTACATCCCTGGGATAACAAGGGTACAACATCTGTTTGATTAATATTAAGTTCAGTAGTTAAACCCAGCCGATCGCAAAGCACAGAAGCTTGCTGGCGAATCTCAGCTTCGCTCAAAAAAGTGAGGACAACTCGCTCTTTTTCAGGCTCAGCAAAGGCGATATAACATTAAAAGATAGAGGACACGGCAGTGCCGTGTCCCTACGGCGATATATCGCTTGGGGGTGTACTTCATCAACGCGGAATCTGCTGTATGTTATCGAGGATTGCTGAAAGTGCGATCGACTATTAGGCAGCTAAATTTTGTGTTTCCAGCCAAGCTGCTAAAGTGGCATAAGCTTTAGCTGCATTGTTGTACAAAATCCGCTTTTCAAAAGCCTCTACGTTCAAAACCTGCATCTCGATAATTACTGATGTGCCGTATATGGGTAATGGGTAATGGGGGAATGGGGAATTAACTGGTTCCCTGGCTCTGCCTGGGAATCAATGTCTAGAGGCTCTGCCTCGCTCTTCTATGAGGAAAGTTGGAGGCAGAGCCTCCGGATCTGCCCTGCCAGACAGAGCCTAGTAACGAGTAGAAATTAGAGGCAGAGCCTCCGGATCTGTGTTACCAGGCAGAGCCTAGTAACGAGTAGATTGCTATTAGTAATTAGCAATTAACGATTAACTCTATTATACCGACAAATCCTGACGCGGTTTGAAGGACTCAACCTCTCGCAACTTTTCGTACAATTCCCGTTCTTCGTCGCTAATTTCCTTGGGAATTAATACCATAATTTCTACCAACTGATCGCCCCGATCGCCATTTCCAGTCGGATAGCCTTTACCAGCCAGCCGTAACCGCTTCCCAGACGTAACTCCAGGCGGTAATTTCATTTTTACCCTACCATCTAGCGTCGGTACTTCCACATCTCCACCCAACACTGCTTCGCTAGGAGTCAGTGGCAATTCGCAGCAAATATCCGACATTTCTAACCTGAAAAATGGATGGGGAGAAACAGTGATTTTCAAATACAAATCCCCGCCACCAATACCTTGATTGCGCAAGCGAATCCGCTGGCCTGATACCATAGCAGGAGGTAGAGTCACTTCGATCGATCGCCCATCTTCCAGACGAATTCGCTCGGTTCCTCCGGAATAAGCTTTTTCCAAACGCAAAGTCAGCCTCGCCTCAATATCTCTTCTGATTTCGCGATCGTCAATTTCTCTCACTTCCCTTCTCATTTCTCGATCGATATTTTCCCTTCTAGGTTCGCGAGAATTAGCTACATAACTGCTTTTCTTAGGCGCCGTGTTCCACGGTTCCGACGACGTGAGGGGTGCATCATTCGCTGTCGCCATCCTCACTTCTCGCCGTCGTCCGAGCACTTGATCTAGAAATTTATTAAAATCAGAGTAATCGCTAAAATCAACATCATCGGCAGTTTTTTTGCTTTTAGATTTACCATTTCCCCAAGTTTTAAAATTGGGAAGCCGCACCCCTGGTTTACCTTGAAATCCCTTTTGCTTCCAGAATTTACTAAACTGGTCGTATTGAGCACGCTTATCCAAATCGGAAAGAATATCGTAAGCTTCATTAATATCCTTAAACCTATCTTCAGCAGATTTATCCCCCGGATTTACGTCAGGGTGCAACTGTCTGGCTAGTCGTCGGTAGGCTTTCTTGATCTCATCAGCCGAGGCATCTTTGGGTACTCCCAAAATTTGATAGTAATTGCGAAAGTTCTGCATAGTTGGAGAAGGAAGTTCGGCAACGGATTTTGTAACGGATTTAACGGATGGATGAGGGAAGTTCGGCAACGGATTTAACGGATGGATGAGGGAAGTTCAGCAACAAATTTTATAATGGATTTAAGGGGTACTTCTACTCTTCGAGGGATTTAGGATTAACTGCACCGCTACACTCAGTGCAATTGTAACAGATGGATGGATGAGGGAAGTCGGCAACGGACTTAATGGATTTAACCGACTTACATCCGCTAAATCCGTTACAAAATCTGTTGCCGAACTTCTTCCTTCAATTACAGCCAATCATCGTCATCATCCCAATCATCGCTTTGATTTTGATAAGGGCGAGTTGGGCGATTAGAACTGCTTCTACGATCGCCCATTCGATCGCCCACTCGATCGTATTGTCGATCGCGATCGTAAGGTCGATCTGGAATTGGATCGACAGTCGATCGCCTGTACGGTTTAGCATTCTGATAATAGCTGTTGTCATCGCTGCGTCGCTTGTTACCATCGCCGGAAAAAGTGCGCTTCACAGACTCAAAGAAATCATCGTCGTCATCATCCATTGCAAACGCTGAAACTTCCCGGCTCAAATCGTAAAGAGCATCTTGCAAATCCGATCCAACTTGATCAACTCCTCGCTCATCATTGCGTTCCAAACTGTCTCGCAATTCCCGAATTAAAGTTTCAATTCGTTGACGGCTTCTTTGAGCAAACTGCATTCCGCGATCGAGCGCAACTTCTCGCAACTGTCGCTCCGCCTGATAAGCTAAAGCCTCAGAGCGATTGCGTTTTTCCACCCTTTCCCGCTGCAACTTATCAGCTTGAGCAAACTGTTCCGCATCCTGAATCATTTGATTCACTTCCTGCTGAGACAGCGTAGAAGCACCTTGCACGGTAATACTTTGTTCCCTACCAGTAGTTTTGTCCAAAGCTGTTACTAACAGCATCCCATTAGCATCAATATCAAAAGCTACTTGTATCTGCGGAATCCCTCGCGGTGCCGGCGGAACTCCCGTCAGTTTAAACCGTCCCAAAGACTTATTATCCCGGCCTAATTCCCGTTCCCCTTGGATGATGTGAACTTCCACCACAGTTTGGTTGTTTTCAGCAGTCGAAAAAATGTCCGATCGCCTCACAGGAATAGTAGTATTGCGGGGGATAAGTTTTTTCATCACACCGCCGATCGTTTCCAAACCCAGCGACAGCGGCGTCACATCCAACAGCAGCACATCCCGCACATCGCCTCCCAAAATCCCCGCCTGAATTGCCGCACCTACCGCCACAACTTCATCGGGATTCACATTTTGATTCGGTTCTCGATCAATCAAACTGCGAACAATTTGCTGAACTAAAGGAATGCGAGTCGAACCGCCGACTAACACAACTTCATCAATCCGAGAAGGACTCAAATTGGCATCAGCCAAAGCTTGTTTTACCGGACGCCGTATCCGCTGCACCAAATCTGCACACAGCCCCTCAAATTGACCGCGAGTCAGCCGCGTTTCCAGATGCAAAGGCCCATCTTCATTCGCATCGATAAACGGCAAATTAATCTCCGTGACACCAACTCCCGACAGCTCAATTTTAGCTTTTTCTGCTGCTTCGATCAAGCGCTGCAAAGCTTGGCGGTTCCGTCGCAAATCGATTCCTTCTTTTTCTAAGAATTGTTCCGCCAACCAATCAACAATTTTAGAGTCAAAATCATTCCCGCCCAATTGAGTGTCGCCGCTAGTTGATTTAACTTCAAATACTCCGTCTCCCACGTCTAAAATCGACACATCAAAAGTACCGCCACCCAAATCAAACACTAAAATAGTTTGACTTTCTCGCCTTTCCAAACCATAAGCCAAAGAAGCCGCTGTCGGCTCATTTAAAATCCGCTTGACATCAAGTCCCGCAATTCGTCCCGCATCGCGCGTCGCCTGTCGCTGCGAGTCGTTGAAATAAGCGGGAACAGTAATTACAGCCCCCGTCACCTCTTGTCCCAGATAGCGGCTAGCTTCATCGGCCAACTTCCGCAACACCATCGCCGAAATTTCCTCTGGGGCAAAATCTTTTTTCAGGCGGGGACACTTGAGTTTGATGTTGCCGTTGTCGTCGCGGCGAGTTGTGTAAGGGACGCGCTTGGATTCTGGAGTCAGTTCAGTATATTTGCGTCCGATGTACCGCTTGACGGCGTAAAACGTGTTTTGGGGGTTGAGAACAGTCTGGCGTCTGGCCATCTGTCCGACAAGGCGTTCTCCTTCCTTTGTGAAAGCAACCACCGAGGGAGTTGTGCGCATCCCTTCTGCATTGGCAATCACAACCGGTTTGCCGCCTTCCATGACGGCTACTACTGAGTTTGTTGTTCCGAGGTCAATGCCAACTACTTTACCCATGCGTCAGTTGTCTCCTGTGGCGTTGTTTGTAGCTTTTTCAATATAAGCGTAAGTACGATCGCATTTATTGTACCGCGTCGAGAAGCGGGGCTGCGGGGGGTTTGCCTCACTTAGGGCTAGCGGCTGGGTTTGGTTGGGTACGATCGGCGGGTTGTAGGCGCGTCTAGGTGGAATTTGCGTTAACCCCGGCATTATGTCTTGGGTTTCGTTGCACAGGCCCAACCTATGCTGTTTAAACTAGAATAGAAAGCAAATTTAGCGGGTTAATTATGCAAAGTATTAAAGTGCGATCGCGCATAGGCTCCGACGGGATGTTGCATTTGCAAATTCCTGGTGGTATCAAAGATACAGATTTGGAAGTTATTGTAGTTTTCCAGCCCATAGCACCTGCAACTCAGGCTAAAACACCGGAAGATTTAGGCTGGCCACCCGGTTTTTTTGAGAGAACTTTTGGCTGCTTTCGGGATGAACCTTTAGTGCGAGGAGAACAAGGGGAATTTGAGGAACGGGAGGAATTGCTGTGATTTATTTGCTCGATAGCAATACCTGTATCCGTTACTTGAACGGCAGATCGATTGGAGTTTTGCAAAGGTTACAAGCTCTACCTTCAGAGGATGTGGCAGTGTGTTCTGTAGTTAAAGCTGAACTCTTCTATGGAGCAATGAGGGAGCGATCGCCTACAATCAAAATCAAAAGCTCGCTCCCAACAATGCCCGCGATCGAAATAAAATTATGAAATTTACCCTCGATGTAGAAAACAACCCCACAGGCTGGCCGGACCACACTCAATTACCAGAATCCGACGGCACTTTTGTGAAAAACTTTCAAGAACATCCCCAAAGCATTCTGTTAACAGATTCCATTACTCCCGTCTTCCAAAACATTCATCCAGACGGTAACTATTGTATCGGTCAAGACAGCGGCATTTATTGGCGATTGACAGAGCCGCTAGAAAAGGGCGCGGAAGCACCGGACTGGTTTTACGTTCCCAATGTCCCGCCCACAATTGACGGTCAATTGCGCCGATCGTATGTGATGTGGCAAGAATTTGTAGCACCGTTAATTGCATTAGAATTTGTATCGGGTAATGGTGCCGAAGAACGGGACAGAACTCCTTTGTTGCGAACCGATCGACAGGAAACTAAGCCGGGTAAATTCTGGGTTTATGAAAATGTCATCCATCCGGCATTTTACGGGATTTATGAAGTGAATCGATCGAGCGTTGAAGTTTACCATTTAGTAGATGGTAGCTATCATTTAGTCCCGGCAAACTCGCGCGGTCATTATCCCATTGAACCGTTAGGAGTGGAATTGGGAATCTGGCAAGGAAGGTATCAAAATGTTGAATTACCTTGGTTGCGCTGGTGGGATAGCGCAGGGAATTTGTTGTTAACCGGCTTTGAAAGAGCCGATCGCACTCAACAAGAATTAGAGCAATTGCGCGCTCAATTGCGCGCTGCTGGAATTGAACCCGAATTGTGAGTGAAACCCTTGCTGGGAGGGGATTGAGGGGGAAAAGGGCGATCGCGTCCATAAAAGTGCGATCGCTTTCTAAACTCTAGTGCCAACATTCAACTCACCGAGACGCTTCAAAATACTCAGTACCGCGTACAAATCGTTCCCCGGATTGAAAAGGTAAAACTTCCGAGAAAAAGCGTACTGCGCTGTTTCCCCCTTCACTAATTTGACAAATAGAAAATCCGCCCCATTTGTTAACAGTCCGTAAGTAGGTCGATCGCCCGTCACGCTAGCTAACATATAAGCTAATAACTGCGGGATGCCAACCTCCAAGGAAAACGCCGCTTTTTTCGACTCGATAACTACTACCCAAAACTCCCGACACAGAGCCAAAACATCCAACTGTCCCCTGACAATTAGTCCTTCATCTTCCTCAATGATTTCTACAGATTTTTCTGAAGTAACGTGAAAAGGAGAAAGATAAAAATCTCCTAAATCCAAAAACGGAGACAGCACCACCATTTTCACTGTATTTTCGAGGAGTGGCGGATGTTTGAGCAAATTCCTGTAACTTGCTTTCACTCTATCCAGCCACTGTTTTTCATAATCGCTAATTTCTGGCAGATCGTCTTGCCACTCGCGAAAGAATCGATCGTCCTCAACCCACTCTATTTTAAATTGGCTTTCTAAATCGGTCAGCGCGACATTTCTAGCTTGAATTGTTTGTACCATAAATTTAACTTTTTTAGACAATCTTTCTCATAGTTTATGATAGCAAGACTTATTAATAAGGAGGAGACGGCAGTGCCGTGTCCCTACAGATTGGGCTTCCGCGTAGGGAAACGGCAATGCCGTGTCCGGTTTCCGCGTAGGGAAACGGCACTGCCGTGTCCGGTTTCCGCGTAGGGAAACGGCACTGCCGTGTCCGGTTTCCGCGTAGTAGGGAAACGGCAATGCCGTGTCCGGTTTCCGC
>JAAUPI010000131.1 GCA_012035135.1 Microcoleus sp. CSU_2_2 | reverse complement strand
AGGGAATAGGGAACTTTCAAGAGTGAAGTGCATGGATTTTCCGGCCATTGAGGTCCAACACAGGCATTCTCTCCACTTATTGAACCTGAAAACTCTCATGGGACTCATGTTTTGGAGTTATTCAGCAAGCCCTACATACTTGAGAACGCGGTTGAGAGCAACACGTTGGGCGATCGCTTCCTGATACTGCTGGCGCAACTCTTGCTTTTTTAACAACCCCAATTTTTCCAGCAGCGCCTTGGTGGTTAAACCTTGTACTAACAGCGTAAATAAAACTACGCCAAACACGATCGCAATAATTTTTTCCCGATCGGGGAAAACCTCCGGCACGCTCAAAGCTAAAGCAATCGATACAGAACCCCGCAATCCTCCCCACCAAATCACAGTTCTATCGGCTAATGAAATTTCAGATTTTGCCAACCTATTGCTCAACCATCCTAAACCAAAAATAGCGATCGCTCGCGTCACAAACATCGCCACCACAGTTATGCCAATGACTCCTAAATTCGCTTCCAAACCAGCAAAACTAATTCGATCGCCAATCAGCAGGAACATGATCGAATTCACAAAAAACGCCAAAAAATCCCAAAACTGAGTTACCGCTAGTCTTGTACTGGGTTGCATACCGATACGAGAGCCTAAATTTCCAAATATCAAGCCCATCACCACCACACCAATCACCCCAGAACCGCCTAAATCCTCGACAATTATATAAGTGCCGTAGGCGGAAACTAAGGTTAACGATTGCTCCACCAAAGGTAAATCAAAGCGTTGGGTGAGATAGGATATCCCAAAACCGATCACACTCCCGACAGCAATCCCAATTCCCACAAAAGCTAAGAAATGCCCCACCAGAAATGGGATGCTAACTTCATCCGTCCCTAAAGAGAATCCCACCAAAAAACTAAAGGCAACAACAGCAATGCCATCATTAAATAAACTCTCTCCCTCCACCAGCAAAGCTAGGCGTTTCTCAACTCCCAATTCCCGGAACAATGCAATGACTGAAACAGGATCGGTAGCAGATATACTAGCTCCTACCAACAGGGCGATTGCTAAAGAAACTCCAGCTATTTGGTTGAGAGCAAAAGCCACGCCCGCAACAGAAACAACAACACCCAAAACCGCATAAAGAGCGATCGGTACTAAATCCCGCTTGAGTTTAGACCATTCCAGATTCCAAGCAGCTTCAAACAAAAGAGGCGGCAAAAAAATCAACAGAATTAGTTCGGGGGAGAGCGACACCAATCGCACATCTATAAAAGCCAAACCCAACCCGACAATTACTAAAAGCAGCGTGTATGGAATTTGGCGCAACCAGCCCCATATTTGCGGCAGCACCGCCACACTTAAGGAAACTAATAACACTAAGAGAAATTGCTTCAGATTGCCCTCGATAGTCACTTCGTGAATTACAGTTTCTGGGGTCATACAATTAGGGATAAAATAGTTAAGGTTTCGGTTTAGATCCGGACTTATCCGGCGTTGAACCCCGCACTTCTTCAACTTGACTGACTTGAAAAATAAGGGTAAATTTTTGATTCATTTCTTTTTCGACAAATGCTTCTAAAAGCTGCACTTGTTTGGGTGTCAAAGCTTCGCTGCTGCGCACAATCAGACGAACTTCCGGCGGTTTCGCCAACCAGTTAGTATCAGTTTTAATTAATTCCACCCGTTGAAAAGTGATAGTTCGGTTGAGCAGCGCCTGTTTCAGACTAGCTTCGAGTTGCGCTTGCTCGATCAATTCCACAAAGCTCACGCCCAGAGGAATCACAAGTATAGCCGTCAATGCTAGCGCCCAAAACAGGGCTTTACGGGCGCGATGCAGGGGGGTGTAGCCGGCAATTAAAGAGGCCAGCATACAGGAGAGAGTAATCCCCAGCAAATTAGTGAGATAGAGGAGGCTTGCTCCCAAACTGAGCGACCAATTAGCTTGAGATAAGCCTAAACCCATAACACAAATTGGCGGCATCAGAGCCACGGCGATCGCAGTTCCGGCCAGAGTAGCAGCAACTTTCGGCTGAACTTTGGCATAGCCGCCGATTCCCCCAGCGGCGATCGCAATTCCTAAGTCTAGCAATGTAGGTTTAGAACGAGCTAGAACTTCGCTCCCAAAGTCGGGAAGCTGTACCAAAGCGCCCAGGAAACAAGCTAAAAAAATTGCTAGCAGCGTCCCAACTGCTAATGCAATTAAACCTTTGCGGAAGAGTAGAACATTACCTTCTACCGCTCCAAATGCTAACCCTCGGATTGGCAACATCAGAGGCGCAATTATCATAGCACCGATGATGACGGCCGCACTGTTGGCAAGCAGTCCGAAGGTAGCGATTATACAGGAGCCGAAAATTAAGACAAGATAGTCAATATCTAGAGTTGATTCTTCCAACAAGTCAACTCGTATTTGGTTTAAATGCTGTGGCTCAATCCTGCTCCTGGTGAAATATTTAAGACGCTCTCGAATATTGTTGAGCAAAATAATCTCCTTGAATTAGCAACAAAGACTTAATCGCAGCCCGCCACTTTTGAAGGATGTCCCGGAACCCGAAACCAATTGCCGCGCCACGAATACCCAGCAGTTGCATCAAATCCCCTGCCTTAAATGACGCGATCGACAATAATTGATTTATAATCAAGATATATACTCCACTCCAATAATACCGAATCATGCTCGCAGAAGCAAACGCGACACTTTGGCCCAGTCTAATTACTGTTTCAGCATTAATTCTCTACTTCATTGTTACCATCAACGTTGGTCGAGCAAGATTTCAATACAAAGTTTCTCCCCCGCAGGTAACAGGAAATCCCGACTTTGAGCGAGTATTGCGAGTTCAGCAAAACACCTTAGAGCAAATGATTCTATTTTTGCCCTCGCTGTGGCTGTTCTCACAATTTATTAGCCCAATTTGGGCGCCGGCATCGGCGCCGTTTGGATAATTGGACGCATTTTGTTTGCTTGGGGTTACTATCAAGCTGCTGAAAAAAGAGCCGTGGGCTTTGGTATTAGTACCTTAGCTACTTTAGCTCTGCTTGGCGGTTCCTTTACTGGCATAATCATGGCGCTGCTGAAGGCTTCAGCATAGCTATTTCCTCGTTCCCAGGCTCTCCTCGTTCTCCTCGTTACCAGGCAGAGCCTGGTAACGCAGATCCGGAGGCTCTGCCTCCAATCCTCCTGCTTAAAAGTCTCCAATTCTCCTGCTTAAAAGTCTCCAATCCTCCTGCTTAAAAGTCTCCAATCTCCTCGTTACCAGGCTCTGCCTGGTAACGCAGATCCGGAGGCTCTGCCTCCAATTCTCCTGCTTAAAAGTCTCCAATTCTCCTGCTTAAAAGTCTCCAATTTTCCTGCTTAAAAAGCGAGGCAGAGCCTCTGGATATGGGTTCCCAGGCAGAGCCTAGGAACCAGTTAAACCAGTTAAACCAGTTAAAGCGAGGCAGAGCCTCTGGATATGGGTTCCCAGGCAGAGCCTAGGAACCAGTTAAAACTAGTTAAATGTCATTAATTTTAGGAGGAAATATGTCAGAAACAAACAAACCTGTATTTCAAGTTAACCAGCAGCTTTTTCAGCAACTTGTTGAGTGGCAAGAAAAACTAGAACAAGCAGATGAATTAGCAAGTGATTCAGAAGACGAAAAACCAACAGAGATCAAAAATCAGACAGACAGTCATGAAGAGCATTCTCAAACAGATAATTCCTAGCTTGTTGCTGGCGACATCTTTTGGATTCCCGGCTGCTGTGTCAGCCCAGTCGCTTACACCCAGCCAAGTTCAGCAAATTAATAGCGGTTTGTTTCGTTCTAATTCTCAAGATTTTTTTCTACAGGGAAATCGCCAACTGCAACAGGAAATTAAAACTTTGTTGCAGCAGATTTTAACTGCGGAAGGGCAGATTCTGAAGATTGATGAAACATTACGCTCTGAGCTTTGTCACAAAGAGTTCAAGTTCTAGATTTAATGGATAAAGAAGCAATGGCAAATTTGAAACTAGCAATGCTGGAAGCTGAAACTGCTGCTCAACTGGCCGCTATCATTATTGATTACACTCATGAGGAATGATGCTAGTTTTTAACGATCTAGAATGGGAACAGCAGGATAAAATTAAAACTATTTGGAAGGCTGTGGATTGAAATTAAAGAAAGGACTGAAGTCCTCTTTGAGTCTAAACTCCAGGTAGTAAGGACTTTAGTCATTAGAAATAGGACTGAAGTCCTTACTACGAACCTTATCTAAACTAGGGATTCGAGGCACAATTGACGAAAATGGTCGCCCCGTTCCTCGAAGTTTTGATATTGATCGAAACTAGCACAGGCTGGGGAAAGCAGCACTACTTTAACATGATTTTGTTTACCTAATTCTGCGGCTCTTTTAATTGCTCGTTCCATTGTTTCGACAATTTCCCAAGCGTTGTAATTTGCTTGTTCAAGCCGATCGGCAAAAATACCTGCTGCATCTCCTATTAGTAAAACCGCCGCAGCTTTGGCTTTAATTGTATCAATCCAGGCGCTATCTTCGCCTTCTTTTGGGTCGCCACCTGCTATTAAAATCGCCGGGTAGCTAACTGAAGTTAATCCAACTTCAGCGGCGTCATAATTAGTCGCTTTGCTGTCATTGATGAAATCTATGCCTTTCCAAGTGCAGATGTGTTCGAGGCGGTGTGGAACTCCGGGAAAATTTGCAATTGCTTGGCCGATCGCACTTTTATCTATCCCCGCTAAATTAGCCGCCGCTACCGCCATTAACAAGTTTTGCAAATTGTGTTCTCCCACCATCCGCAATGACTCAGCAGGCAAAATTTTCTGGTTTTGAGCTATTACCCAATCGTCTTGAATATAGGCTCCAAAATCTGTATTTCCCAACAGTTCTTTTTCACCTTTCACGCTCGTCCAACACGCTTTTGGCCACTTGTCAATCCCTTGCTGTCGTAAATAAGGATCGTCACCGTTGATGATTTGAAATTTAGACTTGTTCAGCAATTTTGCTTTAATATTGTAGTAGTTTTCTAAAGTTTTGTGGCGGCTGAGGTGATCCGGCGTAAAAGTCGTCCAAATGCCAATTTGTGGCGCAAGAGATGACGAAGATTCTATTTGATAGCTGCTGATTTCTGCAATTACCCAATCCGGCTGTTTTTCGGCTAAAGCTAATTCGCAAGCAGCATAACCAATGTTGCCGCAAGCGGGAGCATACAATCCAGCTTCTGCAAAAATAGCTGCAATTAAAGCAGTAGTTGTAGTTTTGCCATTAGTGCCAGTAATTCCCACCCAAGGAGATTTTAGGTAACGCCAAGCGAGTTCCATTTCTCCGATTGTTTCAATGCCTAATTCTCTGGCTTTTACTAATGCTGGAATATCCCAAGGAACCCCCGGACTTACTACTATTAATTGTATGGATTTGACAGGTTCAAAAGATTGACCTAACTCAACTTTAATACCTTCGGTAGCGAGTTCCTGTTGTTGTTCTAGCAATCTTGGGGAAGATGAGCGATCGCTCAATGTTACTTCCCATCCTTCGCGTTTTAGCAGTCTGGCGGCGGCAATTCCTGATTTTCCTAATCCAATGATATGAGCGATTGGCATAATTTATGTGATGGAGCGAACTTCCCTGGTTTTATGAGTTTATATCTTAACCTTGTATGAGTTTTTGGCGATCGGCCATTTTGCTTAATTTTTTAAGGAATGCGTTTCTCAAGTTCTTCTATCTTTTCTTCCAAGCGGACAATCTCTTTTGCTAGACAGCGATCTTGATAGGATGATGAGCATGAGAAAACACCTACCATTAAAAATAAGAATAGCACCCGCCCTTCAGGGAAGTCTCTATATATTAGATAATTTATCAATAGCATGAGCGGCAATATCAAGAACCAGGCATTTGACGTTTGCGCGGATTTACGAATAATTTCCCTGTTATTCATTGTGAATACCTTCCCTGCTTTTGCAACTTTTGCAATAATTTAAATCAATATTTAGCTTAAGTCTAGCTTTTATGTCATAAAAACAGCCGTATCGATCGCAATCGCACCCTTCAGGAATAGCCCGCCCGTTTGCCCCCAAGTCCGCCAGGGGTTGAAAACCCCTGTCTAACAGCTAAAGTCAGTTAAAACTGACTGAAAAGCTTGGTATGTATGCGTTTCAGTCCTCTTCAGAGGACTTTCGCTTTGAGACGGGGGTTTCAACCCCCGGCTGACTGAAAAGTCTGGTATATATGCGTTTCAGTCCTCTTCAGAGGACTTTCGCTTTGAGACGGGGGTTTCAACCCCCGGCGGACTGCGGGCGATGGTCGAATCTGCGGGCGATCGCACTCAAATCTTGTCAATTCTAACTTTTAACTATCGCCCCAAAGTCAGCCAACACCCGCGCGTGATTCCGCAACAGCCCCAGTAAATTTAACCGATTTTGCTTAATTTCCGGGTCAGAATCCATCACCAAAACGCTTTCTGCCCCGTCGAAAAAGTTGCTAACAGTCGGAGCAATTTCAGTCAAACTATCTACCAATTGCTGGTAATTGCGAGTTTGCTTGGATAGTTGGGTTTGCGGCACTAACTGCACTACAGCATCATAAAAAGCTTGTTCGGACGATTTTTGAAATAAATCTGGTTTTACCGCCACTTTCGGTTCCAATTCGACTTTATCCAAATCTCCTTGAGCCGCCAAACGAGTTGAACGGTTGACTGTTTCGTAAATCAGATCCAATGTTTTGTCATTACGGATTTGTTGCAGGAAAAGCGCTCTTTCTAGCGCGTCTAACAAATCTCTCAATGCTCGTTCGGTATATTCTGGGTCATCTTCTCCCAAAACTGCATTCACCAAATCGTAATCTACGTTCTTTTCTTCTTGCAGTAAAGTGCGAATTCTTTGGAGGAAAAACTCATATAATTGTGACAGTAATTCGGGCGGAGTTTGGGGGCGTTCTGCTGTAACTTCCGCTACAATTTCTGCTAGTAGCTGGTGCAAATTGACTGGCAATTGAGCCGCCCAAATAATGTTAATTATCGCATTTGCTGCGCGTCGCAGGGCAAAAGGATCGGAGGAACCAGTAGGCAACATTCCCAAGCCGAAGATGCTGACTAAAGTATCTAATTTGTCGGCGATTCCGACAATTTGACCTGTTAGAGTTTGGGGCAAATTGTCCCCTGCACCTTTGGGCAAATAATGTTCGAGAATTGCTGTGGCTACTGCTTCTGATTCGCCACTTGCGAAGGCGTATTTCTGCCCCATGATTCCTTGGAGTTCGGGAAATTCGTAAACCATTTGGGTTACTAGGTCGGCTTTGCAAAGTAAGGCTGCTCTTGCAATATGTAAGTTTTCTTCTGCTGTTAATTGCAATTGATTGACAATCAGACTGGCAATTTTGCACAGCCGATCGACCTTTTCCCGAACAGTTCCCAAATCTTCTTGGAAAGTGACTGTTTCCAGTTTGGGCAAATAATCTTCTAAAGGTTTTGCCAAATCGGCTTTGTAGAAAAACTGACCGTCTGCCAATCTCGCCCGCACTACTCGCTCGTTCCCGGCGGCAATAATGGCTGATTTCGCCGGATCGCCGTTAGAAATTGTAATGAAATATGGCAAAAGTTCGGGGAATTGAGGGTTTTTGAGAATCGGGAAATAGCGCTGATTTGTGACAATAATTGTGGTGATTACTTCGGGTGGCAGCATCAAAAATTCGTCATCGAATTTGCCGACTACTGCATTCGGCCATTCTACTAAATCGGTAACTTCTTCTAACAAATCCTCGGTAATATCGGCGTAACCGCCTTGTTTTGTGGCGGCGGCTTCTACTTGGGCTTGAATTTGAATTTTGCGCTGTGATCGATCGACCTCAACGCAAGCACCACGCAAACACTCGACATAGCCCTCGGCTTGAGGAATCGAGACTGGTTCGGGGTGCAAAACTCGGTGCCCTTGGGAAATTCGATCGCTCTTTACCGTATCTGAACCGCTCACTAGGGCGATCGGCAGTACAGTATCATCAAACAATGCCACGATCGATCGAATTGGCCGAGGAAACTTCAACTCACCGTCGGCCCACCGCATGAATCTCTTACCTTCTAACTTGTTAATCCACAGCGGCACAAGTTCTGCCAAAATATCCGCTGTCTGGCGCCCCGGAATTTTTTTCAGTACAAAAACAAAATCGCCCTTATCTGTCGCGCGAACTTCCAAAGCATCAATTTCTACGCCCTGCTTCTTCGCAAAACCTTCAGCAGCTTTAGTCGGTTTGCCATCTTTAAAAGCCGAAGCTGCGGGCGGCCCTTTTACCTCTTCCTCTCTGTCTGATTGCTTAACTGGCAATCCTTCGATCGAAACGGCCAAGCGTCGAGGAGTAGCGTATACATGAATTGAGTCATTTGTCAAAGATTGTTCGGCAAGAGTTGCAGGTACGAGTCGCTGCCACTGCCGGACGCTGCCTGCGACAAAAGAGGCGGGCAATTCTTCTGTACCGAGTTCTAATAAAAAATTAGCCATATCGCATCGTCATCAAATTTAGTTTAGAAGTGATTTATCGGATTGTCCGATCGTATATCTGAAAAAACACTCAAAAACTCAGCATACCACGTAAAATCGGGTGTGAAAGACAATATCTCAACAGCACATGACCTTCGCCGAAAGACTGGCACAAGATTGGAAGTCGCGATTTGAACAAGATTGCCAGGACGAGAGTTCTAGCACTTGCGAGAGTGTTGTTCGCTGGCTGTTGGGAGACAAGCCAGAAAGATTTGACACTCTCAATCCTACTCAACTAACGATCGCCTCTGGTGCGATCGACTTCTTGTATCGAATTTTGCTTTCTCGGTATCTGGGAGTGCCGCCAGAAAAAGCTTACCGCAACTTGATCGGGCGGTTGGGTGGTTTGGTGGTACTGCGACAAAAAATCCAAGCGTGGGTATCTCTGAGTCGCGACAGACAGCGGACTGCGGTTGAGGTGCTGCAAGAAGTGATTCAGGAAATGCTCAATTCCGATCGATACCTCCAGCAGCAAGTCGCCTGGATTGCCGAATGCACCTCAGACAAACGCCTGCGCAATGCTTTATTGCTCGCCAGCACGGAAGAATACTGTTTACGGCCGATCCGCAACCAGCCGCTGCTGGTTTACCGCTTTGTTAACTACCTGCGACGTTCCCAGCGAGGTGGCCTGACGCAAGTGCCTGCGGGGGATTGGGTGCGACTGGTGTCGGAACAAGTTCTCCCCGACGACACCGACGAACCGCTCAGCCTGCTAGACGAACAAGCAATGTTTGAGTATCGAGAAAATCAAGCTTGGGAAGATCGGCAAGCTCAACGACAGAATGTTCAGCAAGAATTTGAAAATTACTTGGCAAAAGAAGTCGATCCGCTGGCATCCCGGTGGCTGCGACTTTACCTACAAGGACGTTCCCAAGAGTCAATTGCCGAAGCTTTGAACGTGCCGATCAAGCAAATTTATCGCTTGCGAGAAAAAGTGAGCTACCACGCGATCCGCGTTTTTGCCGTCAAACAAGCACCGGAATTGGTCGCTACCTGGCTGGAAACTTCCTTGCAAGAACATAGTTTGGGCTTGACTCCCGGTCAATGGGATCAATACTGGGAAAACCTGACTCCCGTCCAGCGACTGTTGATAGAATCGCTCAAATCAGGGAAAAGTGTAGAGGCGATCGCATCTGAATTGAAACTAAAAACCAATCAGGTCATCGGCGAGTGGAGCAAACTCTATTTAGCAGCTCAATCCCTCCGCAACGAATAATTGGTAATTAGTTGCAGGTAATTGCCAATTGTTAATTCTCGGTTACATTTCGATTAATACTAGCTACAAATCAATGCCGGAATCACTCTACTTGCTGCGAGCGAGCGAATGGAAAACCGCGCGATCGTCTTTCACAGCTTAATTATCGGGAATTAATAGCAATTATTGCTGTGTAGGATTAAGATACTAACAGCACGATCGACTTCTCAGGATTTTTGACCGAATCCTAAATTAACTACTACACTTACCTATTGACCGAGCGACGCGACGCGGTGCTGGGAAATGTAGGCCCTGACAAATACCGCTTTAAAATCAGTTGAAGTGGTGGCGCATAAATTATCGGTTGTGGTGCATCTGTAGGATTTGCGCATCAATGACAAAATTATGTCATTGCTTGCTGTGGCAAGCAATTTCAAAGCTCGATCGTCGATCGAGAGCGCGCAAGTCATAATCTGGTTATCAATACTTTGGGCAGAATTTGAAACGGAAACATAAAAAAAAGAAAATTCTGGGAATCACGATTTTTCTTTCATAAAGCCTTCAGTGTTCAGGTTTCTGTCCCGGTCAGGGAAGTTATAGCGTTTAGTTTGTTGATAAATGAAGTTGGTGTGTCGCAAAAAGTGCGATCAAACTTACATCTTGCACGATTGCCATAATCCCTTTGTGGGCTGGCTATTCGCCTACCCCACAAGAACATTAAACTATTGTGGAACAGACCGGATACCTGTTCCTGATTATGGTACAAGATCTGAGATCGAACTCGCTTGTCCACGACTACTGAGCGGCCAATGGTATACACATCTTCAACAGACTCGACGGCTACAATGGACTCCGATCGAATATTTCAACTAATCGATACAGTTGTCCCCTTTGAAGCCTGCCTTTACTATCAAGTTTTGCCTCTATCTCTAGAAGGTAATATATTTAAATTGGGCATAGTCGATGCACAAGATGACTCAGCATTAGACTACGTGCAGCGGATTTTAGCTTACATGAATTGCTCTGTAACCACACAGCCGATTCCATCGGAAATTCAGCGATCGATGCTCTCAGCTTACTTGCTCCACGGCAACCAAGTCAGAGAACCGACCCAGACAGCAACCGCAGCACCCCCTGCCGACACTACCCTAATTCTAGAGAACGAGAAAACCGCAACTTCGCAGCCAGAACCAAAAATAGTACAGTCTCGGCCAGAACCAGAAATTCGCACTCACGATCGATTGAAACCTTTGCCCACAGAAATTAAAACTGCTGACGCTGAAGTTTCGCACTCGCCCGCCGGATTGCCGGTTTTGGAAGTAAAAGCCTTGCACTTGTCAAGTCCTGTCGAAGTTTTGGTAACTTTGCCCGCGCCACAACTGCTACAAGAATTGCTCGGTAGAGTGTTGCTAGAGGGTATCGGCCGCCTGTTTTTTGAGAGACAGCAATTGCAAGGTCGGATTCTTTGGAGTCAAGACGGCGTTTTAAAATCGATGATCGAAGGTATCGAACCCCTATTGTTCCAAGACGTAATCGACGAGTTGAAGCGAATGACAAATATGCCTCCTACTCGGGTGGAACACCCCAAACAGGTGGAAGTCGAACGAATTTATCGAAAAACTCATTTGTTATTGCGCTTGCGAGTAATGCCTGTCAGTGGCGGGGAAGAAGCAACGCTGCAAGTGCTGCGGGGTGCGGCTTTGAGGTTTTATCAGCAGCAACAGTTATCTAATTTGAGTCGGGATGCACTACGACTGGCGGAAGAATTGCAGCGAAAAGTAAATGAAATTCGCGATCGAACTCGGCTTGCTCCCATGGCTTTGGATGGTTTGCCGGCTTTGGAACAGGTTGTTAAAAATGTTGACGGTCAAATTGAAGCTTTGATGAACGAACACAATTCTGGTGAATCAACACCCAGCTTCTAGAGCATAGTCCGCAACCGATAAATACCAACTTAATGTAACTAGTTCCTAGGCTCTGCCTGGGAACCAGTTCAACCAGTTAACGACACGCAGCACGGCTCTCTCGTAATTATGGTGATAACTAATGCTTATAAGTTAGTAAGATCGAGGGTTTCACCTTTCAGTATTCAGAAGTTTAGTATTAATTACTACATTTTCCACCAACATCCGAGAGAGCCATTTTTGCTATCTCCTCAACAATTCCCGCACCAAAGCTGCCAAACGCTCTGCACTGTCTATAACCGCTAATTGAGAGGCAGCTTTAGACATTTTTTGCAAATATTCAGCATCGCTCAATAAATACAAAACCTTACTTTTTAACAAATCTGCTGTCAGTTCGCTTTGACGAAATACCAAAGCGGCTCCAGCTTTAGCAAATACTTCGGCATTAAAATTTTGGTGATCGTCAGCGGCGTAAGGAAAAGGAATTAAAAGAGAAGCCATTCCCGTTACTGCTAATTCTGTTAAGGCACTCGCGCCCGATCGACTAATTGTTAAATTGGCCCGCTGCAATAAACCGGCTACATTATCATAAAATGGCATCGATATATATTGTGCGTGTTTCAAACTTTCAGCATCCGGGTCATTATTTCCGGTGAGGTGAACCACCCAAGCACCCGCATCAAACCAAGCAGGAGCGCATTGTCTGACTAACTGATTGACTACGACAGCACCTTGAGAGCCACCCATGACTAAAATTACAGGTACGCTGTTAGGAATTGGCAAATTTAGAGGTTCGCTGGCGAGGAATTGCGATCTCACCGGTGTACCTGCAACCACCGTTTTCGCGCGAGGTAAATGCTGGGCAGCCGCCTCAAATCCGATCGCAACTTTACTACACAAAGGACTAAACCAACGCGTTACCTTACCAGGAATCGCATTAGATTCGTGGAGAATCACCGGCAAACCCAAAGAACGAGCCGCTAAAATTGCCGGTGCTGCGATGTAACCGCCGGTAGTAAATACTCCCTGAAAATTTCCCTGTTTGAGCAACTTCCGCACCTGAAGGATGGAACCGACAAGTCCGCTCAAAATTCGCACCGTACCGAATCCAAATCGCTGCTGAAAGCCTTCAACGGCGATCGTGTGGAGGGGATAAAGGGAGGAAACTAACTGAGTCTCCATGCGGTCTGGAACTCCCAGCCATTCGATTTGAAAGTCTTTTAACTGTTGAGCAGTGGCGATCGCGGGAAATAAATGTCCTCCTGTGCCGCTAGCTGCAATCAACAACCGGATAGGGGCTTTTGTCAAGGTATTTGTCTCTGTTACAAGTTCCACAGGTCGATCGATTTTAGATTAGAGGTTTTAGATTATTATGCTTATTGTTCCGGCAGTTTCAGTCAATTTTAAATTACCATTTAAAATTAGATAGTGCCTGTTCCTCCTTCCGTTGTCAGTCTTCGCAGTAGGCGAACTGTTGCCTGCGCCGCGACCCCTGACAAATAACCAAATTATCATGATAATGCGTAATTTTTTGAATTTAGTGCCAAGTATATCTCAATATTTGCCCACCCGCGGACAGGTCAAAAGCGATCGCACGTTAGCGAAGCCCTCGAACAGGATCGCAAATGCCCGCATCCGCCTGCCCTCGTTAGCGAAGCCCTCGAAGAGGATCGCTCATTTCTTGTTATGTTTAACCGTTGTCAGTGCTAACGCCCTGCATCCGGCTGCTGTGCCAGCCCAAGGAGTGCGCGCAAATCTCCAACTTCAAGCTCAAACCCCTGCAAATGCACCGGCCGAATTGACAAAGCTGTTAACCGAAATTGACGCAGCGGCAAATCGTCGCGATGTCAAAGCAGTTATGGCATTTTACGGTCAGAATTTTACTCATTCTGACGGATTGAATAGTCAGAATATGGAAAAAGCATTAACTCAACTTTGGCAGCGCTATCCCAGTTTAAATTACCGCACAGAAATCAAATCTTGGAAAGCCGAAGGCAGTGCGATCGTTGCTGAAACTGTGACTACTATCGTCGGCACTCACAAAAAAGACGATAGAGATTTAATGCTCAAAGCGACTATTCGTTCTCAGCAGCGCTTTGAAGGTCAAAAAATAGTCAAACAAGAGATTTTATCAGAACAAACTCAGCTTAGTTATGGCAAAAATCCTCCCACGATTCAAGTGAATTTGCCAGAGCAAGTTAAGGTGGGTGAAGAGTACCATTTTGATGCAATTGTTCGAGAGCCGATCGGCGATGACATTTTAATCGGAACTGTTTTGGAAGAACCTATAACGGAAAAAACATTGTTTAATCCTTCAGAAATCGAGTTAGAATTACTGAATTCAGGGGGAATTTTTAAAGTAGGTAAAGCTCCAGCCACGCCTAACAATCGCTGGGTTTCAGCAGTGTTGATGCGACAAGGTGGCATCACGACAGTTACTGTGCGCCTGCGGGTTGTCAAGTAATAGATAATATTAGGTGTTATGGGAATGGGGAATGGAACCCCCCCTCACCCCAAGGGGGAATTTGGTAATTGTCAACTGTCAACTGACAAATAATGATTTATATCCAAAATCAAATTGTTTTTATTACGGGTGCGAGTAGCGGTATCGGAGCATCTTGTGCCAAACTATTCGCTGGCGGAGGTGCTAAACTAATTTTAGCAGCCCGTCGCCTCGATCGGCTCGATCGACTGGCAAAAGAACTTGTAGAAACAAGATTAATTGCGTCGATCGACGATATTTATTTGCTAGAGTTGGACGTGCGCGATCGCTCTCAAGTTGAATCCGTTGTCACGGCACTTCCAGATGCCTGGAAAGCGATCGATATTCTGATTAATAATGCCGGATTGAGTCGCGGCTTAGATAAACTGCACGAAGGCAATTTTCAAGATTGGGAAGAAATGATTGATACCAATGTTAAAGGCTTGCTTTACATGACTCGCTACATAGTACCGGGAATGGTCAGTAGAGGTCGCGGACACGTAGTAAATATTGGCTCGATCGCAGGTCGTCAAACTTATCCAAAAGGTAATGTTTATTGTGCCTCCAAAGCAGCAGTTAGAGCAATTTCTGAAGGGTTGAAACAAGACCTTTTAGGAACGCCGATACGGGTGACAGAAATAGAACCCGGTTTAGTAGAAACAGAATTTAGCAATGTCCGGTTTCACGGCGATGCAGAAAAGGCAAAAAATGTTTATCAAGGACTGACACCGCTGACTCCTGATGATGTAGCCGATGTCGTGTATTTTTGCGTGACCCGATCGCCCCACGTCAATATTAGCGAGGTCTTGCTGGTTCCCACAGACCAAGCGGGTGCAACTCTCGTTCATCGATCGCAGAATTGATGACAGGAATTACGCAACTAGTGTACCTCACCTAACTAAGACAGGCTATATTGTAGAACTTACGCAACAGTCACACTCCACTCAACTTGTAGGGTGCCCCGGATAGAGTTATTGAACGATTATCAGTGTAAGTTGTGGATAAGTTATTTTATTTTTGGTCAAATTTGTCCTGATAGTCGCGATGTCCTCTGGAAAGTTAATTGGTAGATGCACCCTGATTGATTAATCGCCCTGACCAGTTTTGGTCGGGGTTTTTTATTGACTATTCTATGATGTTGAAAAATTTGATGGAACTTTCCGGATGGCGATCGAACTCCCAGGAAAGTTAATTGGTAGATGCACCCTGATTAATTAACTCCCGACCAATTTTGGCCGGGTTTTTTTTGGGCGATCGAACTTTTACCCGAAATTTCGCCAAATTTTGCCAAACTGTCCCGAAAGAGGTGGTGTAGAGGCGGAGACTAATTTAGTAGATGCACCCTGATTAATTAACTCCCGACCAATTTTGGCCGGGTTTTTTTTGGGCGATCGAACTTTTATACTAAATCCGAGTTACTGGAGTTTAGACTAAGACAAAACTAAGAGGTGCATTACT
>JAAUPI010000130.1 GCA_012035135.1 Microcoleus sp. CSU_2_2 | reverse complement strand
ATTGGATACACTTTCAAATAAACATAGGACTTACAAAAAACATCTATATATAGTCTAGATGTGGTGCGCAGTGCGCACCTTACTACCGCTACAAAAACATCTAGATGTAGGGTGCGCGCTTCGCACCTTACCGCTGCAAATATGAAATAATATGCTTGTGCTATAGTTTCCCAATCTCAATTTTCCATGAACATTCGCATCGGCAACGGCTACGACATTCACTGCTTAGTTCCCGATCGCCCCCTGATCTTAGGCGGTGTCAACATTCCTCACGAATTAGGCTTATTAGGACATAGCGACGCCGACGCACTCACCCACGCAATTATGGACGCGATGCTGGGAGCTCTGAGTTTAGGAGATATCGGTCTTTATTTCCCGCCAACTGACCCAAAATGGAAAGGTGCTGATAGTATGGTATTGCTGGCACAAGTGAATCAGTTAATATTAGATAAAGGGTGGGAAATCGGCAATATTGATTCGGTGATAGTGGCCGAACGTCCAAAGCTGAAACCGCATATCAAGAAAATGCGCGATCGACTCTCTTCAGTCCTCAAACTCAACCCAGACCAAATCGGCGTTAAAGCCACCACCAACGAAAAATTAGGCCCCGTGGGGAGAGAAGAAGGCATTGCAGCTTACGCTGTAGTTTTGTTAGTGCTAAAATAGTTGTCAGGTTCTGACAATTTTTAGCTAATTTAGGAGTCAAATCTATGCTCGCCGAAAACTTGGAAATCGAAACGCCGATCGATGTTGATATTATCGCCTTAGATAAGGACGATCGGGTAGTCATGCTAATCGAGGTCAAAATTATTCAAGCTCAAGAAAAAGCAGCAAAGCAGAGGATTGTCGATCGCATGATATCTTGGATGAAAGCTGTGTTAGCAAAAATGTCGGAGGAACGCACACTCATTCCCTATGCTATGTTTGTTGACACCGAACAAATTCAGATTTTCAAATGGGACGGAGTAAACTTATCTGAACCAGTTTGTTTTCTAAACACTGGTGAGATACTTCGCTATTATGAGCTTGAATTTGGGAGCAAATGGATATCTGAGCGTTACTTAGGGAGTCTAATCGAATCCTGGCTGCGAGATTTAGCATATAATTGGAAATCGGAAATACCGCCAGAATCAGAACAGATAGCAATAATTGGCTTGTTACAAAGGCTGGCTGGTGGAACAACAAAAGCAGGAGTGCAACTTGGTCATTTTGTATATAGAGACAAACTTCTTGATGAGTATTGCCACAGGGCGTGACCGTGAAGCAAGTATGTTGCTGAGGCAAATGCCAGCATTTGTACAGTTGACAATACCCAGCATTTGCTACATGGAATCTTTCTCTGCTTTAGAGGACGAAGTGAAGAGACACAACTATTTCAAACAGCAACTTGATAATCAAATCAGTGAAGCTAATCGAGATTTGACCTCCCAGCACGCCCGGTCTTTATTTTTCAACTTAGGTCAGTCTAGAACCGACTATGAAAGACGACTCGACGATATAAATTTGCGTTTGCGCGAAGCTATTGAGCAGTTGTCTCAAAATGGTGAAATGATTGCCCTAACTGCTAATATTATTCAAGAAAGTTTGAATGCAACCATAATTGTTCAAGATCCAACAGACAATTTGATTCTACACTGTATCCTGAATCATGCCCGCTTGCACCCCACAGAAACCAAAGTATTTCTAAGTGGCAATATCAAAGAATTTCGCCAACTTCCTGAAGTTCAAGATGCTTTGCAACAGGCTGGAGTGGAAAAGTATTTTTCGCGCACTGAAGACTTTCTCGGTTGGTTACAATCTCAGTCATAGTTGCACGCAGATGCTACACTAAAAAATTATGAAAATTTCTATAATGTTACATTCAAAACTGCGATCGCTCGTGATTTTACTGGCTGCAATTGCCACCCTAACTCTCTCTGCGTGCACTCCAGCCCGATCGAATTTAGTAAACAGACTCATCGTTCCTACCCCCAGCGGCCCAGCCACCTTCAACTACCCGCTAAATCAATCTGCATATAGCGTTTTTGGCTATATGTATGAGGGATTAATTAACGAAAACGGCTTGACATCGAAGCTAGAACCCGGTTTAGCTGAGTCCTGGGAAGTTTCTAAAGATGGCAAAAAGATTGTCTTCACCCTGCGAGAGGGTTTGAAATGGTCTGACGGCGAACCGATGACAACTGATGACATTATCTTCAGCTATGAAAAAATTTATTTCAACGACAAAATCCCTAGCGGTTTAAAAGATACTCTGAGAGTTGGCATGAGCCGCGAATTCCCAAAATTGAAAAAAATCGACAGTCGCCGAGTTGAATTTTCAGTTGCCGAACCCTTCGCTCCTTTTATTAGATTTGCTGGCGGAATCCCGATTTTACCGGCTCATATTTTGCAGGACTCTGTGCGGAATACAGATGCTGAAGGTAAGCCTCTATTCCTGACTACCTGGAATACGGATACTGACCCCAAAAAAATTGTCGGCAACGGTCAATATCGGATGCTAAGCTATACCCCTAATCAGCGAGTGGTGTTGGAAAAAAATCCCTATTTCTGGCGCAAAGATGCTGGGGGAAATGCTCAGCCTTACATCCAACAAATTGTCTGGCAAATTATCGAAAATACCGACAATCAACTGCTGAACTTTCGATCGGGCGATTTGGATACGCTGGACGTGCAGCCAGAAGTGTTTCCGTTGCTGAAGCGGGAAGAAAAACGGGGCAAATATACGGTTTTTAACGGCGGCCCAGACACTGGCAGCGTGTTTATGTGCTTCAATCTCAATAAGGGGCGTAACGCTCAAAATCAGCCGTTTGTAGACCCGATTAAGTCTCGCTGGTTCATGACTAAAGAATTTCGGCAGGCAATTGCCTATGGGATTAACCGCGACGCCATGACTAATAATATTTATCGCGGTTTGGGTGCGCCTCTACATTCCCCAATTCCGGCGCAAAGTCCGTTTTACTTGTCTCCTGAACAGGGGTTGAAAACTTATAATTACAACCCGCAAAAATCGAAAGAGTTACTATTAAGTGCTGGCTTCAAGTATAATAGTGATGGTGAATTATTGGATGCTGATAGTCACAAAGTGCGATTTACTTTGTTAATGGCTGCGGGCAAAAAAGTTCGAGAACAAATGGCAACGCAAATTAAGCAAGACTTGGGTAAACTGGGGATGCAAATTGATACGCAGTTTCTGAGTTTTAACACTTATGTCGAAAAGCTACGCTTGACTCGGAATTGGGATACTTACCTGGGTGGTTTTACGGGAGGTACTGAACCGCACAGTGGCTACAATATTTGGTCAGTTAACGGTACATTGCACAGTTTTAACCAGGGACCACAAGCGGGAGAACCGCAGATCAAGGGTTGGGAAGTGTACGACTGGGAACAGAAAATTGATGACCTTTACGTGAAGGCTTCGCAGGAATTAAACGAGGTAAAACGTCAGGAACTTTATGCTGAGACGCAGCGGATTATAGCCGAACAAGTGCCTTTCGTTTATATGGTAAATCCGCTGACTTTTGAGGCGGTGCGCGATCGCATTTCTGGAATTAAGTACAGTGCGTTGGGCGGGGCTTTCTGGAATTTGTACGAGTTAAAAATTACAGAATAGTCGATCGATATTCCCAATGCCCATGCCCAATAGCCATCAGATTTTGGATTGCCGATTGCTGATTACCGATTTTAGATGAAATTTGTTAATCAATTCTTCAATCTAAAATCTCAAATCTCAAATCTCAAATCATCACAAGATCGATCGCACTCCCAACATCAACCTCAGCCACCTTTACTAGCTAGGCAATTCGGATAACCATAGGAATCCTCAGTTTTCAACTTTTGCCCTTGATAACTCTTGCTAGCCCAACTAGCTACTGTTTGTAGGTTGTCCATTAAACAACTTTCGCTACCGAATGCTTCAAATCCCAAAGTCCACGACGCACTGCCGTTAATGTTCAACTGAGTAATTTCCACACTGCAACCCTGAGGAATTGGTGCTTCTAGGGGTACTGACATCAGCACGCCCGGGGCAGAAACTTGGTAAAGACGCTGCGATCTTTTTTTCTTGACTGCTATCCATTGCCCTGTCGCCAAAATCTCAGCCGGGATCGGCGCGATAGTGTCGTTACAAACCCACTTCAACCACTTCTCGGCTTTGCCTTCCCAGCGGTTGCCGAACTGCATCGTCCCTAACTCTCCCTGTCGCCACTTTACCTCCAAGGTTTTCCCACGCAACTTTACTCCCAAGTAGTCGCTGTTGGGTACCAGCAAATATACATCTTCCCGCTCTTCAAGAGGCGATAGATACCCTCCCAGACTATCGCTTCCAAACCATTGGGCGATCGATTTTGGTAGCACACCGCTACAAAACCACCGCAGTTCCAGACTGGCCCGCATAATTTTTTCCTCTGTTCCAAACTTTTATCAAACCCAGATCAGGATTTGCTACACGCCTTCGACTCTTCAGCCTCTCAACTCTATACTCCCCTGTCGGGAGTCCAGAGTCTACTGTCTTTAGTCCGATCGGACATTAAAAAAAAAATTCTCACACTACTTTACATATCTTCACAACTGTGTTACATTTATTTACAGTAAAACAAAAGCAATTTAGGAAAAAAACATGACTAATAAAGGCTTAATGATGGACGACGAAGGCAAACTGAACAATTTTGCGATCGAGCCGACAGTCTACGTAGACGACGAAGCACGCACAGGCTTCACCCCCTACGCAGAACGCTTAAATGGTCGCCTCGCTATGATTGGTTTTGTCTCTCTGTTGGCTTTAGAAGTTTCGACCAAACATGGACTGATTAGCTGGCTAACCAACCCGTAATGACTTTTTTACAACTAAATTGGACGGCTATGGGTAGCAGGTAATACACAAACTGCCATCCATAGCTTAACTATTTGTAGGCTTTATTCAAAGTAAGCTTTGGTGCGACAATTAGAAAACGTAACCCGATCGAAAAAAGAATGCTCAAACGAATTGCGGCAATACTTCTGATGGTTCTCAGCTTCACCTTGACCAGTTGTGTATCTACTGCCACCGGACTAAAAAGCTACGTTGATACTGCCGACGGCTATCAATTTCTCTACCCTAACGGCTGGTTGCCGATTGCTGTTTCTAACGGCCCGGATGTGGTGTTCCGCGATTTGATCCAGCAAACAGAAAACGTCAGCGTGGTCATCAGTCCAGTCACTGGCAATAAAACTCTAGCAGATTTGGGAACGCCGACAGATGTGGGATACAAACTCAGCAAAACTGCGATTGCCCCTCCAGATTCTGGTCGCGAAGCTGAATTAGTCAGTGCTGAGTCTCGCGAATCGCGATCGAAAAGCTATTACATTTTAGAATACGCCGTTAAACTCCCAAACCAAGAACGGCACAATCTAGCCAGCGTAGCCGTCAGTCGTGGCAAACTTTATACTATCAACATTTCCGCGACCGAAGAACGCTGGCCGAAAGTTAAAGAAGCTTTTGAAAAGGTGGTTAAGTCTTTCTCTGTTTATTAGGTTAAAAAATGATTAGTGATTAGTGATTGGGAACTGGGAACTGGGAATTAGGAATTGGGCTAACAAGCATTATGGATTGTGCGTTGGTTATTATATAGCTAACCTAATTCATTTGTGTAATTCTTGTAGGGGCAATCCCCCCGTGGTTGCCCCTACTGTTCGGGGTAGGCACGGGGGCACTACCCCTACTGTTCGGGGTAGGCACGGGGGCACTACCCCTACTGTTCGGGGTAGGCACGGGGGCGCTACCCCTACATAATTTGTACAACTCCTGCAAGGTTAGCTATAGCAGAAGGCGGAAGGCAGAAGGCAGAGGGAAAAGCAGTAACAGCAATATTTTCAACCTCTCTTGAATGTCCGGCGCCGTCTTGGCGATTTCTATAAAACCAAAAAATAAGGAATAACCAATGACTTCTGCCAACTGACCAATGACTAATGACTAATGACTAATGACTTCATAACTTATGAAAACCCCAACTTTTGTATTAGCCTCAGCTTCTCCCGCGCGCCGCAGCCTGCTAGAAAGTGCTGGAATTAAGGCTGTGATTTGCCCCAGCGACTTTGATGAAGGGCAAATAAAAATGAGGGATGCCACGAAATTAGTCCAGGTTTTAGCAGAGGGAAAAGCTGATGCTGTAGCTCAGTTTTTGCTTGCTAATTCTCACCCGAAAATCCCCAATCCCAAAGCGTGTTTGGTGTTGGGATGCGATTCCATTTTGGTCGTCGGAGGGGAAATTCACGGCAAGCCAAAAGATGCTGAGGAAGCAATTTCACGCTGGAAAAAAATGCGTGGTAAAGTTGGCGAACTTTATACCGGTCATGCTTTAATTGATACCAGATTCGATAACTTTGATGAGGCAATGGAGCGATCGCTCATTCGCTGTCAAGTAACAAAAGTTTATTTTGCCCAAGCGAGCTCGCGCCAAATTGCCGCCTACGTCGCTACCGGAGAACCCCTCGCCTGTGCTGGTTGTTTTGCGCTCGAAGGTAAAGGCGGCTTTTTTGTGGAACAAATCGAAGGCTGTCACACAAATGTGATCGGTTTGAGTTTGCCTTTACTGCGGCAAATGCTCGGTGAAATGGGATATGATGTGACGGATTTTTGGCAATCTTAATGTTTGTTGAATTCATTTGACATACTCCCGGGCGTAAACGCGCGGGGATTCTTTACGCTTCATTGCTTGTTACCAGGCAGAGCCTGGTAACACAGATCCGGAGGCTCTGCCTCCTTTTACGAACCAGCTTGTAGGAGAGAGGACTGTAGGAGCTGTTTAAGTTATTAAATTTTCGTTCCTAACCTAGCCCGATCGCCCCATCGGATACAGAAGTAAACTGAAGTTGAGAAGGCGAAACATCTTTCACCAAACCCAAGATATTGCCGGTGCTAGCTTCCCGAATCACCGTCGCCTTAGTGTTTAAAATTCTAAACTCAGTAGTGATAATCGATCCGGGAGGAATAGGCCCACTACTGTCGTAATCTCTGGCATCACCAATTGTTAAAAACTTTTCAGTCAAAACAAGATCATTTTGCGTTAGTCCTCCCGCCAATCCAATGACATCACCTTGATTTGGATTGTAGTCAAGAATAAAATCTGCCGGCACTTCATCTACATTGAAATTACCAACAGGGCGCGGTTGATCCGAACCAATTTCCCCCGATGTTGCTCCCGCTTCTCTTCTAAGGATAAATAAATCCGCGCCTTCTCCTCCCCAAAGTCGATCGATTCCAGCATCACCAATCAGAGTATCGTTGCCACTTTCTCCTACTAAAGCATCATTCCCTTGACCACCCCGAATAAAGTCATTGCCCGTGCCTCCATAAGCTACGTCATTACCTTGATTACCGTTGAGTAAGTCGTTGCCACACTGTCCATAAAGAATGTCAAAATCTTGACCGCCGCGAATAGTATCGTTACCGCAACCTCCGATTAAAGTATCGATGCCACTATTACCATTCATCAGTTCCGCAGCACCGGAACCTCTCACAAAATCGTTGCCAGCTAAAGCCCGCAAACCACCAGGAGTATTGCGCAGGATGCCGTTTGCTAATTGAACTACGTCGTCATTGGGAGTCAGGTCAAAAAAGTTGGGATCGCTACCGGGATTTAATGGTCCTGTTAGCAATCTGATGTTTGGGGGATCGGTAATAATTGGGTCGGAGTTTTCTGCTAATGCTCTAACTTGTCCGATATTTGTTTCTAACATTTTAGCTTTCTCCTTTTTTGATTGACTATGTTGACACTGTGATTTAGAGAAAGGTTCCAATTGGTTATTGGTAGTCAAATTCTATCCCATTCTCTCCCCCTCTCCCACTCCCCCTCTCCCACTCTCCCCATCGCCCAAATCCGCAAATATTTTTAACTCTTCACCAATAATTCTGGGGATCGCGTAACCTATTACCCGTCAGCAGTCTGTTTCGGAAAAGCGACTGACTGTTAATTGTCATCAAACCTTGAGAAAGGTCAGGAATCGTTAATATGCTAGACACTGCGATCGAATCTATTCAGGCCAGAGAAATCCTTGACTCCCGCGGGCGCCCCACCATTGAAGCGGAAGTTTACCTAGCCAACGGTGTTGTCGGACTTGCCCAAGTCCCCAGTGGCGCATCTACAGGCTCTTTTGAAGCCCACGAACTTCGTGACGGCGACAACAGCCGTTACGGCGGCAAAGGAGTTCTCAAAGCTGTTGATAATGTTGAACAGAAAATCGCCCCCGCTTTAGCTAATCTAGATGCGATCGACCAAGCATTGGTAGACCAAACCATGATTGACTTGGACGGTTCCCCCAACAAATCCAACCTCGGCGCAAATGCCATTCTTGGAGTGTCCTTAGCCACAGCAAAGGCTGCCGCCGATACTTTAGGACTCCCCCTTTACCGCTACTTGGGTGGTGCCTTGGCGAACGTTCTGCCCGTGCCTCTGATGAATGTGATTAATGGCGGCTCTCATGCGGACAATAATGTAGACATTCAAGAGTTTATGATTGTACCGGTCGGAGCACCTTCTTTTAAGGAAGCTTTGCGCTGGGGGGCAGAAGTATTTGCTAGTCTTGCTAAAGTCTTGAAAGATCAGAATTTGCTGACTGGTGTTGGTGATGAAGGCGGTTTTGCTCCTAATTTGGGATCGAATCAAGAAGCTTTGGATTTATTAATTGCAGCAATTGAAAAAGCTGGCTACAAACCAGGTGAACAAGTTGCTTTGGCTTTAGATGTTGCTGCCAGTGAATTTTACAAAGATGGGAAGTATACCTATGATGGTGTTGCTCACTCGCCAGCAGAATTAATCGATTATTTGGATGGTTTGGTGAGTCAATATCCGATCGTTTCCATTGAGGATGGTTTGCATGAAGACGATTGGGATAGTTGGGTAGCGCTGACTCAGAAAATGGGTAGCAAAATTCAATTGGTGGGTGACGATTTGTTTGTGACTAATCGCACCAGGCTGCAAAAAGGGATTGATTTGAAAGCTAGTAATTCAATTTTGATTAAGCTGAATCAAATTGGTTCTTTAAGCGAGACTTTGGATACGATCGACCTCGGTAAACGCAACAGTTATCGATCGGTAATTAGTCACCGATCGGGAGAAACTGAAGATACCACAATTGCCGATTTAGCAGTAGCGACTCGCGCCGGTCAAATTAAAACTGGTTCCCTGTGTCGCAGCGAACGAGTTGCCAAATACAACCGTTTACTGCGGATTGAAGACGAATTGGGCGATCGGGCCATTTATGCTGGTTCGATCGGTTACGGGCCAAAATAAAATTTGGCAGGAATCCTCGTCCCTAGGCTCTGCCTGGGGACGCAGATCCGGAGGCTCTGCCTCCAATTTTCCAAATCGGAAAGCGAGGCAGAGCCTCTGGATATCGGTTCCCAGACAGAGCCTGGGAACCAGTGATTAACTATTCTTAATTAGGGATAAAACGCCAATTGAGGCAAACCCAAAGTTTCTTCCCAACCCATCATCAAATTCATACACTGGATACCTTGTCCGGCTTGACCCTTAATTAAATTATCGATCGCAGATAGTACAATCACTCTGTCAGTACGCTGATCGACTTCCACACCGATATAACAAAGATTCGTACCCCAAGCCCATTTTGTTTGTGGATAAACCCCAGCCGGCAACACTTTTACCCAAGGACAATTACGGTAAAAAGCGGTGAAAATGGTAATTAAATCTTCCCGCACTAAACCCGGATCGCGCAAAGTTGCGTAAACAGTTGACAAAATTCCCCGCACCATCGGAATTAAATGCGGAGTAAATTGGATTTTAATATCCTGTCCAGCTAAATCGCTGCAAATTTGCTCGATTTCTGGCGTGTGGCGGTGTCTGCCAACCCCGTAAGCCCCCAGAGAACCCTCTGCTTCAGCCAACAACAGATTAACTTCGGCTTTGCGACCCCCTCCCGAAGCCCCTGATTTGGCATCGATAATTGCCGTTTCTGGAACGATCAGACCTTGTTTAAGCAAAGGTGCCAGCGCCAATAAACTAGCAGTGACATAGCAGCCGGCACAGCCGACTAATTGAGCATCTTTAATTCGATCGCGGTACAATTCTGGCAAACCGTAAACAGCAGTTGCAGCGACAGCAGAGTCCGATCGTTCGCCCCCGTACCAAGCTTTATAAGTGTCGAGATTTTCAAATCTATAATCGGCCGACAAATCTAAGACTTTGCAGCCTTTTTCTAACAGCGTCGGTGCCATCTGACACGCCAAACCGTTCGGTAGCGACAGAAATACAACCTCACATTTTGCCGCGATTTTTTCAAGGTCGATCGCCTCCACTGTCAAGTCGATGCAATGAGCTATATGTGGATAAAGGCTGGAAAAAGGTTTCCCCGCACTACTATCGCCACCCAAATACACTACGCCCGCCGCGGGGTGATCCGCCAGCAGTCGCACCAGTTGCACGCCGCCGTACCCTGAAGCGCCCACTATTCCTACAGGCACACGTCCAACATCTCCCATTTTCCTTTACCCCTCAGCCGTTTAAATCAAAAACGCTCGAACTTTTGCTGCATTGTAGTACCAAACGCCAACATTGGTGGTAGAGAATTGTGTTGTTTTGTTGTGGTGGTGCAGGCACGATCGATCTTCTCCTCCGTAATCGAATGTAGCCCCGGGCTAAAATAGATACTTATATTCTGTAGACGTGTAGCCTTTGTGATCAGTAAGTTTTTTATGTGGTTGAAAAATCTAAGCTACAACTATTTGGGGATCGAGTTCGGACTCTGAGAAAAGCAAGGAGACTTTCTCAAGAGCAACTAGCAGAACTAACGGGAATGCACCGCACTTACATCGGGGGCATCGAACGTGGCGAAAGAAATGTCTCCTTAATAAATATTTTGCGTTTAGCTGATGCTTTGGAAGTTTCTCCCAGCCATCTGTTGCAAGGGATACAGTGAACAACTGTACCGTATCAGTATGTTCTTTAGACTTTTAGACCCGGCTCAGCTGCAAAAACTGACTGGTTCGTAAAATCAGCGCTCCAGTTTTGATCGACAGCTTAAAATTTTACCCAGTATAACCGACTCTCCTAAGTTCTCTCAGAATTTGGGAATTTTTCTGATCGACAGCTAGCAAAAACCCTAAAATTGACAAACGGAAGCTGGAGCGTGCTATAAAACTACTATTACCCGACCTCAAAACTGGAGATTAACATTCTTTCCTCTTCCCCCTTCTTTCTTTTCCTCTTCCCTCTTCCCTCTTCCTTCTTATGGGCATAGTTGTAGAAAACGTATCAAAGCGGTTTGGCAGTTTCCAAGCACTCGATCGAGTTAGCTTAGAGATTGAATCCGGTTCTCTAGTAGCGTTGCTGGGGCCGTCGGGTTCTGGAAAATCGACGCTGCTGCGACTGATTGCGGGTTTGGAAATGCCAGACTCCGGCAAAATCTGGCTGACAGGGCAAGATGCCACCAATACTAGCGTCCAAGACCGCAATATTGGATTTGTGTTTCAGCACTACGCGCTATTCAAGCACATGACGGTGCGGAAAAATATTGCTTTTGGCATGGAAATTCAGAAAACTGCGCCTGCGAAAGTCAAATCACGGGTAGAAGAATTATTGAATTTGGTGCAATTGGGAGGATTGGGCGATAGATATCCGTCGCAACTTTCAGGAGGCCAGCGACAGCGGGTGGCCCTGGCTAGAGCTCTGGCTGTAGAACCAAAAGTGCTGCTACTGGACGAACCTTTCGGAGCTCTCGATGCCAAAGTCCGCAAAGATTTGCGCGCTTGGCTGCGACGACTGCACGATGAAGTGCACGTTACCACAGTTTTTGTTACCCACGACCAAGAAGAAGCGATGGAAGTTGCCGATCGCATTACCGTAATGAATAAAGGTAAAATCGAACAGGTAGGCTCGCCAGCAGAAATTTACGACCATCCAGCTAGCGCTTTCGTAATGAGTTTTATCGGGCCAGTGAATGTATTGCCCAGCAGTTCGAGAATGTTTCAAGACAACGGCTTCGACTCAGCCAACCCAGAAATATTCTTGCGTCCTCACGACGTGTTAATTGAAACTACTGAAAATAGTGCAACAGTGCCTGCGAGAATCAGTCGCTTGATTCATTTAGGATGGGAAATTCAGGTAGAATTAACCTTAGATGACGGTCAAGTGCTGAATGCTAATTTGACGCGAGAAAGATTCGATCACTTGCAGTTGCAGCCACAGCAAAGGGTTTATGTGAAACCGAAGGATGCCAAATCTTTTCCACTTTATTATTCGATCTAAGACGACACGGCAATGCCGTTTCCCTACCCCAAAATAATCATGAACCCAATTGAATGATCTAACTATCGCCCAATTAATTGTAGGGACACGGCACTGCCGTGTCCTGATGATTCGACTGTCAAGCGTCAACTTAGTCTTTGATTTTGCTGACAGCCTTTTTCACTTGTTGCTCAAAAGAGGTAGCATTTGTGTTAGAGGGATTTTTCATCTTGTCGATGTCAGCATCTCCCTGAACTTCATTGGGGCCTTTGCTGGCTTTTTCCTGAGTTTCTTGTAAAGACATCGGGTCTTTCAAAACAGCTTCTTGAGCTTCTTTCTCAATCCCCAACAGTTTATCTTCACCTTTTGTAGGGCTGCTGGTAACGGCAAAAGCTGGGAAAACATTAGAAACAAATAGCAAGGCACAAAAACAAACAGTTATCAAAGAACGAACTAAACGGTTGACAGGTAGGTTAAATTTGATAAAAGACATAGAAAATCTCTCCCTTGTTAGTAGAATTTTTGATTGCTGAGATTGTTAACAGACTGAAGCTCACTCAAATTCTGGACAATCTTTAACTTAAGTCTCATACAAGCAATAGCATTTAGCAGTTGCTGTCTTTCCAATTAAGCTAATATATATTTAGCTAAAAAGCGATCGCTTGAAATCCTTCTCAAGGAATATTTATAAATAAATAAGCCAATTTAAAAACAACAGAATATGCAAATCCCCGATTTCTTTAACAAGTCGGGGATATAATACCAGATCCGGGTTTGTTACCCCCTTTATAATGAGCAGGAGCGTAGGGTGCGTCGCCACGAATAATTCTCGCGCTTAAACCGAGATTAAACGAGCGACGCACCATACAATATTGGGATATAACAGCGATCGTGTTTTACCTTTTTTCATGATTTTCTCTACCTTAAGAGTTAGAAAAGAAACTATATCCATAGCAAGATGGAAAAAAAACACGATACCCCAGAGCGATGAATTTATGTAACTGTCAACTATCAATTGTCAACTGTCAACTGCTAGATTACCAAGGACTGCCAATCATCGTAAAACCAGACCAATAATAAGGATGAGATAAATTTATATTCCCGCTTAATTCTAAATCGATTTTGAGAGGTTGCCCGCTCGACAACATTCGAGATTGATTGTCGATCGCAATTTTACCCTCTCGATCGATTTTTACTCTACCTTGCAGCATTGCCATTTGTGCCTGACGCAGCGATTCCACCTTAATTTTACCTTTAGTTAAATGGTGGTAAAACTCTGCCATCAGCGGGAGCGTTCCTTCACCTCTAACGTACCACAAACTCCCCAAAACAGATTTAACTCCCGCCTTAAATGCCAATCCAGCAAATCCCAATTCTGCCTCTCGATCGCCTCTTGCAGTTTGACAAGCACTCAGTACCAACAACGTGACTGGCGGATTATTCCAACTTAATTTTTGGACATCTGTTAATTCTAATTTATCATTCCACAACTGAATAAAAGAGTTTTCTAGCGAACCAGATTTAAACTGGGCATGAGTTGCTAAATGAATTATACCAAAAGGTTGCGATCGCTCTGCATTTCCAGATTATTTAGAGTAAACTTTTCGTTCAAAAAAGCTGCCGGCTGCCAAGGTTCTTTGGGAATTGCTAATAATTCTAGCGGTACGAATGGTAAGGGAGTTTGACGCTGATCGGGTGCAAATTCCGAAGCTCCCATTGCTAAAACTTTGGCACTCCTAATATCCGTGTATCGGGTATCAGTTAGGGTGAGACTGGGCATCAAACCGACAGCATATTTTTCTACTAAAAAGCGCCCGCTGTTGAGATTGTTGTCATCTCGACCACTGTGGAGAGCTGCTATCGGAATAGAACGCAGTTTTTCATCTAAGATAAAAGATAAAATGTCAATTTTTTCTCTCTGCAATTCCGCTGCCAATGGTTCAATCAACCACTGATAAAGTTTTTGAGCTGAAGGCAAGTAGCTCAAACTTTCAAATTCCACTTTCTCGACATCTTCAATACCAGCGCTGAATTTTTTAGCTGCGGCTTCGACTTGACTTCGCGTTGCTCCGAAAGGACGGCGACTAATAAATTGACCTCGTGATGTTACCAGTATCAGCTCTAATTGGTCCGTTGATTTAGAATTAGCTCCTGTGGCGACAAACTTAGCATAAATTACTGCTGGTTTGCTATCGGTGAGGGCTGCTATGCGGCCGAGAGTTTCGCAGGTATCTGATAGTGTGGCGGTAGGTTTATTGGCAGTGCTGCCTAGATATTGTTCAAATTCCTCCGTATAGCCTGCTTCGACTGCGGGAAGACTAACGTTTGTAGGGACGCAATCTAAGCTGCGACTGAGCGCGATCGACCTTTGTGTGGAAGAAAATGATGGCGGTGCGATCGTATTAATATTAGTGGAGATTTCCGGACGATCGCTCGTCAAAAACCCATTGTTAATTTGAGGATTAATATTCGTTTGTGCGTTGACATTTAGCAAGTTATCTGATATACCACTATTGAGATTTGGATTAATCGGATTGTTGGGGGTAAAACTTAGAGGATTTGGTGTTAATGAAGAATCGATCGGCAGTGTAGTTTGGGGGTTGAATGAATTTTCTGCTGGAAGCGTTACCGGGGGAAATAAATTAGTTGTTGGTAAATTTACTGGATTGGTAGCAGGTATATTATTGACTGTGTTAGTATTGGGATTTACCGCCACATTACCGACTGTATTGTTATCGGAACCGGCACCAGCAGCAGTAATTTGTCCAGTTGCGATCGTACCTCCTGCTTGCAACCTGATTGCACCGCCTCTAGCATTATTTGGAATTTGATTAACTAAATCACCAGCCGGAGGAGTTGGACTGTTTTCATCTGTAATCTCTGGAGTTTCTGCCGGAGGATTTTGAGTGTTTTCAGTCGGAGTTTCTGGAGTTTCAGCAGGAGTTGGTGTGGGTGCAGGGGCTGGTGCGGGTGTGGGTGTGGGTGTAGGCGCGGGTGTAGGCGAAGGTGTAGGCGCAGGCGCAGGTGTAGGCGCTGGTGTAGGCGCAGGCGCAGGCGCTGGCTACCGAACTTGAGCGGCACGCGTGCCGTGAGCTGGTCGCCCGGGTCACGATACCTGCGCGCTGCGGACCTCGCCGGCGACCACGTCGATCTGTTTGGTCCTCACGTCGATGGCGATTACCCTGCCCGCTTTGCCCTGACAGGCGATCAGCCGGCCCTTGCTGTCGAGCATGAGGCCGTTACAGCCCTCGCTGTCCTCCAACAGGGGTGGACAACTTCCCGTCCGTATCGACTTTCAAGATACGGTTGTTGGGGATG
>JAAUPI010000129.1 GCA_012035135.1 Microcoleus sp. CSU_2_2 | reverse complement strand
TTATGAGGCAGGATTGTAAATTCCTTAATCTTGTGAAAATCCAGGTTAGCTGGCAATGGTAAGAAAAATTCTTTAACCGCAAACCAGCGTTGAATTTTCCTACCCAAAGGAAAACGAATCGAACCATTGACTAAGGTTGGTTTTCCAGAACCACTGTTAGGATATGCAACTTGATACATTCCGCCCGATTTCCTGTAATTAGGCGGTTTGGGACGTTGGTCTAACTTTCCCTTAAAGAACAAGTCTCGCAATTTTCTAAATGATTTAAATGCCTCCGAGACACTTAACAAAGTTTGTTGTGCGGGTACTGATGGCATTGATCGGGCGTGTATGTTATCCCCAACTGCATACACGGGGTCAAATTGAGAAATTATCCGACCGGTTTTGAACAATATTTGACGGCCCCAATACACTCCACAGTTATACAAACTGTTCGACTGTTCGCATAGGAAAGTCAAGATCGCCTTGGTGTCGGCCCGGCAGTAAATCAAGTTTTGTTGAATACCCAGACGTGGCTTTTCTTTGGGAGCTTTCACGCTATGTTCTTGTCTCACTACACTATTTTAGTCTACCAGATTGAGTGACGCAAAGCGGGCAAAAAACTGACGCTATACTTGGGAATTAAAGCCGTCCTTTCAGGACGGGGTTTTCAACCCAGTTCTCTGATAAATTCTCTGGCAGGAAGACCTGAGGTAACAGTTTTTGTCATTTTTCACGCTTTTTCAGGAAAATTATGCCAGCAGATGTCTATAGCCTTTCTCAGTAGACATCTCCTAAAAAGATTCTGGAAGCCTTGCGCTATCTGGACACAAACCTAATTTTGGGAGATGTCTATTAGATCGATACTTTTGAGAAAGTTGTGACATACTGCTACACCAACTGAGTACAGTATGGTGTAGGGTTCTCAGTGACTCCCGGTATCCCGTCGGACATTAAGTGAATTAGCCTTTGATGAACTTTTCTAATTTGTGAGCCATCTTCTCTACAATTCCCTCCGAAGTAGATGTGGCAAATGCTTCTGCTTCAATACGCTTGACAGTATCCTCTGGAAGATTCAGCAACTGCACTAATTTTTGATAAGCTGCCGCTTCGTCAGCATTAATGTTTGGTTCGTCGGGAGTGCGAGAACTAGATGCAATTACCTCATAGCCAAGTTGCAGCACTAATTCCCGTTCTGCTTGACTTTCTAGTTGGTGAATTAACTCATCAAGTGAAATATTTTGCATGATGTAGTCGCGCAGTTCTTGTTGCAGATATTCCTGTTCGACATCTGTGGCAAACAAACGGCAAAAGCGATCGATCATTAAATTCACTTCTTCTGTCGCCAGTTCGCCGTCAGACCATGCCATCGAAGCAACAATTCTCAACAGGTTCATCTGGCGGGGCGTAATTGATGGAGGAGGTGGGGGTTGCATCATAAAAATTAGGAATGGGTAATGGGTAATGGGTAATGGGTAATGGAACTAACAACCAAAAACCAACAAGAAACAACCAACAAATAACTAATGACTAATTTTGTAAGGTGCGTCGCTGATCGATTGTCCATTTTTTTAGGGATTTTTGATGGCGACGCACCCTACGACTAATTTTGTAAGGTGCGTCGCTGATCGATCGTCGATTTTTTAGGGATTTTTGATGGCGACGCACCCTACGACTAATTTTATAAGGTGCGTCGCTGATTGATTGTCGATTTTTTTAGGGATTTAAGGGTGGCGACGCACCCTACGACTAATGACTAATAATCATGTCACAATTTCGACAAAGGAACGCCCAGCCATCCAGTAAAGTTTTGTTGCTGAATTGCTGTTGGCTGTTCCACCGGCACAATCTGGTAGCGACTTGGCCGGGGTGGGGCAAGAGTAACGTTGCAAGTCCGGAGTTCGTCTTGGTGAAAAACACTCACCGGCACGATATCCCCAGGTTTGTAATCTTTAAGCCTCTCGCCCGCTTGTTCTACATTTACTATCCGAAAACCATCAATAGCCAGCAACTCGTCCCCAGCGTCAATTCCTGCCAATTGTGCCGGAGATCCTATCTCCACAAACTTAACCATTTCCCGCCCGTTTTCTACTCCCAGCGTCCAACCGATGCGAGGCACTTCGTTAGTTGCATCGATCGCGATTTGCAGCCCGAAAGGTTCGAGATATTCGTTATAAGGCAACTCCTGGGTGCCGTCTATATAACGAGCAAAAAAGTCATTCAAATCGATATCGGCGATCGATTCGATCGCCGATTGTAACTGTTCGGGAGTAAAGCCTACTTCTGTTGGAAGTGAATTAGAATTTAACTGCCCCTTTGAATTAGCAGTTGCATTGATTTCCGTTCCCACAACATTGATATCAAACTCACCATTTGGGGCAGAATTCGCATTGCCAAACTGCTGCCACATCAAACGCATCACATCATCGAGCGAGCGATCGTTTCCATGTTTTGCTCGAATCAACAAATCCAGCAAAAATGAAACAACTTCCCCTTTTAAATAATAAGAAACTTGGGAATTATCGCTGTTAGCATCCCTGCGGTAAAGCTTAATCCAAGCATCCCAACTCGACTCGCTTGCCGGCTGTACGTTTCGCCCCGGTGTTGTCTGTAAGCGAGTGATTTCCTGAGACAGATTGTGGAAAAGAGTCTTGACACCGTAGAGACTCGATCGAAAAGGAATCACCAAATCGTAATAACTGGTCGTGCCTTCGGAGAACCACAAAGAAGGAGTATAATTTTCTTGTTCGTAATCAAATACTTCTAGAGCTTTCGGTCGGATACGCTTGACATTCCAAAGGTGAAAAAACTCGTGAGCTACCAACTGAATGAAGCGTTCGTACTTGTCCTTAATCCGAAAACCAAAACGCGGATAGTTGAGAGTGCAGCTATCCTTGTGTTCCAAACCCCCAAAACCAGAGCCGGACAAGTGCAGCAAAAATAAATAGCGATCGTAAGGCAAACCACCAAACATTTGGGCTTCGACTTCGATCACTTTTTGGATGTCTTGAATCACTCGATCGGGTTCTAAATGACCTTTTCCCCAAACAACTAGCTGGTGGGGTTTTCCCATCACCTCAAAATCGTAGGAATGGTGAATGCCAACCTCAACAGGACTGTCTACCAGAGTATCAAAATCCGCAGCAACGAAAGTGCCATCTTGCCCGGAAACTGGTGGCAAAGTAGTAACAATGCGCCATTCTTTGCGAGGTGGCACAACTGTTAGCGTGTAACAGTTGTGTTCAAACCCTGGTAAGAAAAAGCACAGAGCCGCCGGATTAAAATAACCATGAGTCGAGTCTAAATGATTGGTTCGCACAGTCAATTCGTTGGCAAAAATCCGGTAACTTACCGTCACATCCGAGACTGAATTCGTATCGATTTGCCAGTGATTTTTGCTTTTTTTGCACCACCATAGCAAAGATCCATCGCCCGCTGTCGATCGAAAATCTTGCAGGTGTTTGGCGTACTCTCGAACCAAGTAAGAACCAGGAGTCCAAACCGGCATTTTTAAATCCAGAACCGAATTCGACCAACCTTGCACGCGCAAAGTCACTTCAAACAGGTGGGATTCAGGATTAGGCATCGCCACCGAATAATGAATTGTCGGTGCTGTTAGTTTCCTGGGAAGGTTCCCAGCAACCGATAAGGTGTCAAAAGAGGTGACATCAGTCATCTAAACCTGCTCCATAAAACTTATCAGAAAATTAGGTGGAAAACCCTTTCTTGAGTAGTCGGCTTTTTCGATTGTTAAGTAAAATAACACATCCATCTCAACAAATGAATATGGTAGAATCACGCCTATCAGACAAGATGTAAAAACCTACCCCCGGACTGGGGGAAAGTCTTGGTCCAAAACATTTACTATGGAGATATGACTACGCACCTAGGTGCAAACGTAGTCAGCGAAAGCAACCCTAGCAATAGGGATATTAAGACTGAAATGTCTTAAGAATCCCCGTACCGACCGGGCGGGGAGTTTCAACTAGACTTATTCCAAGTTATACTTTGAGTCTTTTTAGTGCCTCTGATATTGGGGATTGAGCCCCCACTGTACGCGCAAGCGTCAGTGGCGGGTAGTTTACTGACTTGCTAAATTCATCAAGTGCTTGAGGTTGATCAACTGGATGGTTTGACGGTCTGAATCGATTTTAATCCAGCCTTTGCTATCTAGTTTTTCCATAATTTTGCTAGTTTCATCGATCGCGATATCTGTCACATCAGCTAAGTCTTCATAAGGGATATTAAAGATCTCTTTGCCTTGTGCAGTTTTCTGACCGTAGTTTTCTGCCAGCTCAACTAAAGTATTTGCTAGTTTAACCGCTGGCTGGCGGTTGCGGAGTTGATAGCGGAGATTTGTTTGGCGAAGTCGCCGCACCATCAGTTGCAGCATCCGGTGATGCAACTGCGGATCTTTGAACAGGGTTTGAATAAATCGCTGAGCCGTAACGCTGATCAGACGCACGGAAGATAGAGCAAGTACGTCATTTGAGCGAGGAGATTCATCGAGAATAGCCATTTCGCCAAAGAATGCACCCCGTCCCAAAATAGCCATAGATACGGCTCTATCGTTCGACAAACGCCGAACTTTGACCCAGCCAGATACTACAAAGTAAATCGCGTTACCCCACGAATCCTCCATCACCACAGCTCGGCCAGGGGGATACTCGTGCTTGACGGCATTTGATAGCAGCCCTCCCAAGGTTTCTGGGTTAGCACCCTTGAACAGGGGGAACAGCTCACTGAAAGCTTCTGTCTTCATTGAAAACTCGCAAAGCGTGGGAAATATGATTAGGCGACAGCCAACAGCCAGGGAACGATCGCTGGTTGAGAACACCAACAATCTATTGTTCCTTTAATTGATGATAAGGGTGCAGAGGCGCGGTTCATGCAAAATTGACAGATTCTTTAAATCGTAAACGGGTTTAAATTCATCCGACGGCCTTTTGAACTTTCTCCAACAGAGGTTCTATGTAGTCCGGCCACCCGATCGCAATCGGCTGAGAGTGTGCGAGGGTATCGGGTACGATAACATCAGGCGTCCACCGAAGGGGTTGACCTTGCAAATCGCAACAGACTAATCCGGCGGCTTTTGCTAGCGCTAGAGGGCCGGCGGTATCCCACACTTTGACTCTGCCGTTGAGATAGAGGTACAAACCAGCTCTACCGAAGATTACTTCGAGAACTTTTAATCCGAAACTGCCAAGGGAATAAAACTCGGCACCCGGTATGATGTTGGCTATCGCCCGGCCGTAGTTTTTCTGGTCTCTGTCTCCGAGTACGATCTTACAATTTTCTGCTGTCGGGGCTGGAGGTTTGTGGATCGCGATCGGCTGCGGGATCTCGTCTCCAACTGTTTGGAACAATCCCCAATCTTTGCCGCCGAAGTACATTCGATCGAAAGCCGGGGCGTATACCCAGCCAGCAATTGGCTCGCCCTCCCGCAGCAGCCCCACCATCACAGCATAATGGAGTTTGCCCCGAATAAATTCTTCAGTGCCGTCGAGCGGATCGATGCACCAGAGGCGCTGGTAATTGGCGCGATACGCTGCTTTTGAAGCAGCGTTTTCCTCAGTGATGATACCGTCTTCAGGAAACATGGTGCAAAAAGCTGCCGATAGCTGTTCGTCTAGGAATCGATCGATACTCGTCACGTAGTCGTTCGGCCCTTTCTCGGAAACTTCAAAAGGTTTAGCTGCGAGTTGTTGGGCTTGTTTGCCACACTCGCGGAGGGTGGAGCGAATTTTTTGGTCTCGATCGGGAGAAATATACATAAAGCTAATCATAAAGCGATCGGTATTTTAGTTTAACCCGCTTCATAGAAAAGCCTTGTGGAATGGATTAAACATAAGTCCCGTTCAAACCAAAGGAATTTATAAGTTTATAGAGGTGGATTTTACCAGCAATACTAGCAGCAACAAAAAAGAGGTAAAAACCCACCTCCACACTAACTCATAACTCTCTCAACACCTTCTACCACATCCTTAGGACTCGCGTCCCGAAGCCCATTTATCCCGCCATTTTACAGTCCCTTCCTGAGCTAAAACCCAACGGCGACAAACAAGATTTTCTCGCAGTGGCGACATTCCTTCCCGCAACAGCGCGTACTTGTAAGCAATCAGCTTGCCCGCACTTTCATTAAAAGGAATTTCCCCAAACCAAGTATTAGTATTGATGTACTCCAGCGGGTAAGCTTTGCTAATATCCCAATTTCCCAATTCAGGACAATCTCCGATGACCACAATTCTTTCCCCAGGCTGACTTTTAACACTATTAAGCTGCGCCCGCACAATAGTTTTAGCCTTGACTCGCTCTCCGACATGACTGAAAATCATTACTTCCCGCGAACCCAACTCTAAATTGTATAGCATCCCCTCTTTGACTTCAAACTTGCGACGCGATAAAACCTCCGTATGTTCTCCATCTCGCAACTCAGTGTCAACAGATTCAACAGTAACAGCTTCACCGCGATTCATCGCTACAAACACTACAGAATCGCGATAGCGACGCACGTAACAATAACATCAGGAGTCAGATATTTTTGCCACTGACTACCCATAGAAATAGCTGGATTCAGCCGTCGCAATCCTGACAGCAAGCGTACATCTCGATAAAGAGGTGAATCACTCTCCCATTTTTCCATCATCGGGCGGTTGTAAGGATCGTTACCGCCCTCTGTATCATCGTGCAGATACTGTTCAGTGCCATAATAAATGCACGGAATGCCGCGACTTGTCATAATTAAATTGATCGCCAACCGCAGCATTTGTGGGTCGGGATTCAATGATTGAAACCGAGGCATATCGTGGTTGTCAATAAAGGTAATCAACTCCGTCGCCCCATAGTAGCGGTGATCCAGATCGAGTACATCTTGGATTAACTGAAATCCCATTTCAGTACCCTGTGCTAATGCTTCTCGAATTGCCACACAAAGACCAAAATCTAAAATAGTCATCCCCGATTCGTTGGTAAACTCTACAGAACGGTCATTTCTAGGGTCGCTGTAAATCCACTCACCAAAGATGAAAACATCGGGTCTGTGTGTTAAGATATCCGCAGTAAATTCCTGCCAAAACCAGATCGGCATATGCTTTACTGTGTCAACTCGCAAAGCATCAACACCTCTATCCAGCCACTGTTTAATTGCTGATTTAATGTAACTTCGGTATGCCGTATTATTTTCGTTGAAAGTCGCTAAGCCGGAAAGTTCGCAGTTTTGAACTTGCCATTCATCTTCCCAATTTGTAACTTCGCCGTAGTGATGATACCAGTTATCTTCATCGTTGTTAAAATCCGCTATTTTTACACCATCGTCATAAAGTTCTCCTTTTTTACCACTAAAATCCGGGTTGCTGTGGTTGCAGACAATATCGAGGATGAGTTTCATTTTCCGCTGATGCAACTCATCTACTAATTTATCAAATACTGTATCTTTGCTTTCTTGTGTTTGGTTGACAGAAGGATTATCACCTTTGGCAATAAACCGAGGATTTAGTCGCTTAAAGTCTTTGGTCCAGTAGCCATGAATCGCCGCTTGTTCGACAAATAAAGCTTCTACTTGCTCGAACAGAGGAGTCAGCCAAACTGCTGTGACTCCCAGATCTTTTAAGTAGTCGAGTTTGTCGATAACTCCCTGCAAATCGCCTCCCCAATATTTGCCCCAGTCTTTGCCTTCTGGATCGTAAAGTTCTGGATTCGGGCCTTCGTTATTTTTGGGATCGCCATCGTAAAAGCGATCGACTACGATGAAATAAATTGTTTCTTGTCGAAATTCAATGTCTCGGGTGTAGAGGAATTCTAAATCGAGTTCATTATCTGATTTAACTTCTGCTACCAGAGAGTCAATTTTTGCTTCTGGTTCAGTAACTTCGTATTGAGAGGAAGTTCGATCGGGAGTGACTTGACTCATGAGATGTATTATTCTATTTCGTCTTTGAGCTGTTGGTTTTCTGTTCGCAGTTTTTGATTTTCGGTAAATAGGATTTCAATCTGATTCAGCAGTTGACCTACTAATTCTTTGGTCTGTTGGTCAACTGGCAATTTGGAAAGATCTAGCTCTGTGGGTGGTTCTAACATCTTGATTTCTACTTTACTTTCTCGATGCTTCCACTGTCAAGTCCTTTTCTAGCCATTAATTACAGAGCCGCCATTCGGATGCAAAATTTGACCAGTCATGTAAGATGAGTCTTTTGAAGCTAAAAAAACGTAACTAGGAGCAACTTCATCGGGTTGACCAGCGCGTCCCAATGGCGTATCTGCACCAAATTTCTCAACTTTTTCTGCGGGGAAAGTCGAGGGAATTAGAGGTGTCCAAATTGGGCCGGGAGCTACGCCGTTAACGCGAATTCCTTTGTCAGCTAAACTTTGGGACAAGGAGCGAGTCAAGGCAACAATTGCTCCTTTTGTCGCAGAGTAATCTAGCAATTGTTGATTGCCTTTGTAAGCGGTTACTGAGGTAGTGTTGATGATGGCACTTCCCTCTTTGAGGTGTTTGAGAGCAGCTTTTATGAGGTAAAACATTGAGAAAATGTTGGTGCGGAAAGTGCGCTCTAATTGTTCGGCGGTGATGTCTTCGATGCTTTCTTGGGGATGCTGTTCGGCGGCGTTGTTGACGAGGATATCGAGGCGCCCGAAGCTTTTAACTGTTTGTGCTACCAGGTTTTGACATACGCTTTCGTCGCCGATGTCGCCGGAGAGGGCAATGCAACGGCGGCCTTGTTGTTCGATCGCCTCTTTCGTTTTTTTGGCATCTTCATCTTCGTTAAGATAGGCGATGGCTACGTCTGCGCCTTCTTTGGCAAAGGCAATCGCCACCGCACGCCCGATACCGCTGTCTCCGCCAGTAATTAGCGCTACTTTGTCTCGCAATTTGTTGCTACCGCGATATTGTGAGGCGAAAGATTGAGGTGGTGCGGTCATTTGGGATTCAATCCCTGGTTGCTGTTCTTGATGTTGAGCCGGGTTTGTTTTTTGTTGAGTTGGCATAAAAAAGTCCTCTATGTTCTACTTCCCTAAAAAATAAGGGTTTTCTGGAGGTAGGGAATCCTTCTTTTTGCCGATCGTACTCTACGACTAAAGATAGTTTTCTATCAAAAAGCACACTTTTCTATTTTATGAAAACTCAGATAATTGGTTATTGATTATTAGCGTTAGTGATTAGGAAAATTAGATCTACCTACTTAAATCTAAAATCTCAAATATACAATCTACAATCGGTTGACGATCGCTCAGAAGTGTGACTGAAGCGATCGCCCTTTTTTTAACACAAATTAAGGCCGTAATAAAGCTTCCCAAGTTGCGGAGCCAACAATCCCGTCGGCTGGGAGTTGATATTGTCGCTGAGCCGCCTTGACAGCAGCTTGGGTTTCCCGACCAAATACTCCGTCAGCACTCAATCGCAAAAATCCCTTGGCTCGCAGTCGCTCTTGCAATTCTTTGACAGCTTCTCCCCGCATTCCTCTTTTTAAAACGGGAAAATTGGTTCGCGCCACTTGAGGGTTAATCTGAGAGTTTTCGGTATTTGCAGGAGCATTGACACTCGCAATCGGAGTCGAAGGGAACAACCGATTCCAAGTATCTTGACCGACTATGCCATCAGGAGTTGTGCCGGCAGCTTCCTGAAATTTAGACACGGCGGTGGCAGTGCTTTTTGAAAAAATGCCGTCTACAGTGTCACTGTAGAATCCCAATAATTTAAGAGCGGCTTGGAGTTCGATCACTTCCGCTCCCCGACTGCCCAATTTGAGTGCGGGGCGCACGATCGCACCGGTTTGAGCGATCGGGCTGTTGGTGTTACTCTGTTCGGAGGTAGGTTGCCGAGCCACAGCAGGAGCAGAGGCGATCGAGCCAATTGCCAATAAACCGCAAAAACTCCAGCCGAGCAGATAACTCGGAGCCTTGCGGGCGTCAGTCCAGCTTGCTTTTAGGTTTCGGGACATCAGAAATTCGACCTCTGCAAAACTGGTAGCGATCGTATCATCAAATTTGGTTGGAAAAAATTGGGAATTGGGCATTGGGCATTGAAAGAATTTTAGATTTTAGATTGAATAATTAATTGGAATCTCGGTCAATAAGAGCGCTGAGCCAGACCTTCCCTTTGATAAAATAAATTTATCCCTCCCAAATAGCTGCAATTGGCAAAAAAACTGCTAGATTGCGCTACAGAAAACATTGAACCGCGTTCATTGGGTCCCAGCAACACCATGTCCGAATCGACCAACGACATCAGAACCGCCAGCCAAATAGACATCGGCAACGTCAACATCGGCAATTTCCAAGTCGGTAGCATTAGCGGCACCAAATATAACGACTTCAACGGCAACGGTCGCCCCGATCCCGGAGAAGTCCCAATTCCCAACTGGCAAATCTACCTTGACATCAACAATAACGGCAGAGTTGACTTTAACGAACCTTCCACCCTCACCAACGCCCAAGGCAACTACATCTTCGTCAATCTGCCACCGGGCGCTTACCAAGTTCGAGAAGTCCAGCAGCCCAATTTTCGCCAAACTACGCCGAACCCAGCGCCCATCAACATTACCAGCGGGGCAAATGTTACCAATATCAATTTTGGCAACCAATTCTTTGCAGGGACGATCACAGGTACAAAATTCAACGATATCAATAGCAACGCCCGCATAGATTTCGGGGAACAACCCCTAGCTAACTGGCAGATTTACCTCGACCTCAACCGGAACGGGAGACTGGACGGTGGCGAACCAACTACTTTTACAAACCTTCAAGGTAACTACGCTTTTGTCAATATTCCAGCAGATACATATTTGGTGAGAGAAGTCCAGCAACCGGGTTTTCGCCAAACTACGCCCGACCCCGGCCCGATTAACCTTACTCCCAGCGCCACGATCGGCAATATTAATTTTGGTAATGTCTTTTTTGTAGGTAGCATCAGCGGACTCAAATACAACGACCTCAACGCCAACAGCATCCGAGATGCGACAGACCCGCCATTGCCCAATTGGCAAATTTACATCGACATCAACGGTAACGGCAGATTAGACGCGAACGAACCGAATACCATCACGAACCCTCAAGGAAACTACACATTTGCGAATGTTTCCCCAGGCCGCTATGTAGTGAGGGAAGTCCAGCAACCAGGATGGATACAGACTACGCCAAATCCAGGGTCGATCGACATTACGGGCGGTACCAACGTTGTCGGCGTCAACTTCGGCAACAATTTTCCCACCGGTAGCATCAGCGGCTTCAAGTTCAACGACCTCAACGCTAACGGTGTCAACGAACCTACTGAACCGAGAGTTGCTAACTGGCCGATTTATCTCGACCTCAACGGTAATAACAGCCTCGACCCCAACGAACCGACGACTTTAACTAACGCCCAAGGCAATTTCTCTTTCATCAACTTGAGTCAAGGCGTTTATTTGGTCAGGGAAGTGCCGCAACCGGGCTTCCGGCAAACAACCCCAAATCCGACTCCGATTACTGTGGGCAACGGCACAAATGCCACTAACCTAAGCTTTGGCAACGTGTTGGTGACGGGCAATATCAGTGGTGTCAAGTTTAACGACTTTAACGCCAATGGTCGCCTCGATCCGGGAGAACCGCCAATTGCTAACACCCAAATTTACATTGACCTGAATAACAACGGCAGTTTAGATCCAGGAGAAGCGAATACCTTCAGCGACAGCCAAGGTAATTACAGTTTCCGCAATGTTCCGGTAGGGAGTTACGTGCTCAGGGAAGTGCCTCCTCCGGGTTTCATTCAAACTACTCCGCCTGCTGTTGTGACTGTCTCGACGGGCAATCGGGCTAGCAGCATCGATTTGCTGACGGGTGATGCTGAGGGTAAGTCGGCTCAATCCTTAGATAGCGACCCATTGACGGATGCGGGCAGTTATTTAGACGAGGCAGCAGCGGGCAAATTGACAGCAGACAGTTTGCTTTTGGGTGAGAGTCAAAGCAGTTATCAAATTGGGGATAATTTGCCCGATCGAGCTTTGGTAAATTTAGGTTATATTCCTAACTTCGAGCAACAGAATGTCAGCTTGCAGTCCAAATCAGAAAGCAGCGAATTTGTCAAGACCAATTTATTGATTAATTCGACGATCGCTCCATTCCCGACTATGACAAGTGTCAAAGACTTCAACATTGCTTGAAGTTAAAGGACGCCGCCGACAGCTAATCCCAAACTGCGGGGAGTGTCAAAACGGGAGATCGGGCGATCGCATGATACCCTATGGTTGGTAATTCCCAGGACTCAACCTAGAGTTCCGGCCAATTCAAAACTGTCTTGATTATGGGGAACAAAATTCAGAGTCATTACCATCTCTGTCTTGAAGAACGATCGGAGCATCCCCCAAGCGCGCTCGGCATATTTCCAGGTCGATCGAGCCAGGGAAGTTCAGGCAGTCTTACCCTTCCTAGTTCAACCTAGAAACAGTAAGTATCTAGGGCAACAAAAACTCAGTCCGCAAGTTTTGAAGATATGGCACTCAAATTGCCACCGTTCTTCAAAACCTGATATACTTGCCTGCGGTAAAGCTTAAGGCATTTTTGTGTCAGGTGGGACACATTACATCGAATGCAGACATATGTAAAATCTAGTAGTGGTGTTCAGGGATTGGCAAAAGCCAATCAGTCATTGACAAACAGATACAGCAGTCTGTAATTTACGTGGATTTAGGTGTGAAGGAGAGAAATCATGGCAGAAACAGAGACTACTCAAGAACGCATTGCCCAGCAAATACGACCAGTTTCGGGACTTCCGGTAGGGAATACTGGTCCGGCAATTCTAGGGATCAAGTTCAATGACCTGAATGCCGATGGCATCAGACAGCCGAATGAACCAGGTCTAGCGAATGTCCCCATCCTCCTCGAATCAGCAACAAGCAGCAACGGTACGTTCAATGCTGGTACTGGGGAAGTCCTAACCACAACCGACGCTAACGGCTTTTTCTCATTCACAGATCTTCCCCTTGGCAACTACGTACTTACCGAAACGGTAATACCTACTGGTTTCCGTGCTACTACGCCCAACCCCCTAGCCGTCACTCTTGGCAACAGAGATACCAACGTTTTTTTTGGCAACACCGCAGTTACAGGCAGCCGGATTGTCGGATGCAAATACCTCGACATCGATGCCGACGGCTTCCGAGATGGGAACGAACCGGGCATTAAGAATGTCAGGATATATATTGATTCCAATGGCAACGGCCAACGCGATGCAGGGGAACCCAACACCTTATCAGACAAAAATGGTGCATGGTCGTTCAACGTAGCACCTGGAACCTACAAAATTCGGGAAGAACGGATCAGACCGCAAATTCCTAGCGATCCGAACCGCATAGAAATTAATGCTCCGAATGCAGAACCCTTAGAAACATTCGATTTTCCCCAAAGCACTCCGCCCGGTAACGTTCCGGTACTGGACGTGACGGTAGCAGCAGGTCAAACCTTTGCCTGCGCTCAAGTTGGTGACACTCCGCTTTATCAAATTGAAGTTAACAAATTTCGAGACATCGATCGCAACGGCGCACGAAATGTGGTCAATGGAGCTTTGGAACCCCCAATTGCCCAAGTACCGTTCATTTTAGATGTGAACGACAACGGTCGCTGGGATGGAGCCGCCTCTGAACCAATCGCCATCAGCGATGTCAACGGAGTCGTTACCTTCAAGAATTTGCGGGCTGGCAATTACAAAGTGTTGGAAATTTTTCCAGCCGTACTGCCACCAGAAGTAGGTGGCGGAGTCCCAGGTAATTTAAATTTTCCAGTACCCACTACTGGTAATCCGGCTCTGGTTTCTGCACCAGGGCCGCGGGCACGATTCCAGGGGACCATCAGCAAAGAGCAACCGCTGATCGTAGCAGACTCAACTTACACGCTGAGACCAAACGACCCTAAATTCGTAGACAACAACCTTGATGGTACTCAACAGGTAGGGGAAAGATCGATCGCGACAACTGGTGAACGGCCGATTTTTGCAGCGCCAACAAACACCTTGCCAGCGCGCAGCCCCCAACCATCGCTTACATTTTCTCCTGTTGGAGCTAATCGGGGTATTGGAGATAATAGCCCTGTGGGCAACACTCTACCAATCATCAATGTCTTCAAATACAATGATTTGAATGCAAACGGTCGCTACGAACCAAATCAGGGTGAATTGCCAATTAGAGATGTCACAGTCTTCCTAGACACCAACAATAGTGGGACTGCCGACGCTGGGGAACAGCAACTCAGGACAAATGAACAGGGGAGAGCCGCCTTTGTCAACTTGCAACCGGGCAATTATGTCGTCCGGGAAGTTGTACCCGCTAATTTCTCGCCTTCTACAGCCGATCGCGTTGATGTTACCCTCAGTCTTGAGGATGCCAACGTTACCTTTGCCAACACACCCAACAGCAACATCACCGGATGTAAGTTTGAGGACTTTAACCAGAACGGTTATCGAGATGGCAATGAACCAGCTATTGCTGGTATCACCATTTTTATCGATACCAATCGTGACGGTGTGTTGCAAGGAAATGAACCCACTACTACTACCGATAGGTTTGGGACTTTTGCATTCACCAATTTGCGCCCCGGCAATTACAGCATTCGAGAAGTAACACCTCCTGGTTTCTTCCAAACAACTCAACCGCTGGATATTGTTCTCGGTGCGAACCAAACCTTTACTTGCGCTTTGGTGGGTAACTCTCGCCGCTATGACCTCTTGGTTCCTAAATTCCGAGATGACGACCGCAACGGTGTTCAAAACGGAAACGAACCACGCCTTGCCGGTGTCCCATTCACTTTAGATTTGAACCAGAACGGCCGCTTCGATGCTGCGACAGAACCGTTGGTGAGAACAGATGCTAATGGTATTGCTCTGTTTCCTAATTTGTTTCCAGCCACCTACTCGGTTTTGGAAGTCTTCGACGATCCGAGCGTTTCCAACCCGTTCCCGATCCGAACTGGACCCAACCCGGTTAGCTTTGACGTACCGGGCCCTAACGCAGTACCTACGGCGATCGTACCCACGCCAGCACCGACGCCAACAAGAACTGCTTCTAGCCTCTCCGATAACTTGATAGGCGGAACTTTTGAAGCTGGTAGTAAAGAGCTTGATGATCTAAATGATGGCGGCATTGCTGCTTCTGGTGCGCCGGTAACTGGCGGAGCTGATGCTTTGATTGCACCTGAGAGTACAATTATCAGCAACTTTAACGATCTTGAGGCGTTGAGAATGGCGAGTTCGCTAACTGTAACAACAGAAAATTCGCCTCTCTTCGATCCATCGCTGTTGGCACTAGTTCCTTCTACAAAGCCATAGCTCTAGTGTTAAGTTGAGTCTCTAGTTGGAGGCTCAGTAATTAGCAGTTAGGTTATTTAAAAAACACGTCAAAACATGGTTTTGACGTGTTTTTGCTTTATTTTTTAACTGAAAATTATTTATAAAAGTTCGATCTAAAAATAACTGTAAATGATACCAAATCCGGGTTTCCCATCCCCGTTATAATTGGTATGGTGCGTCGCTATGAGATCTCCCAATAGCAACGAGAGTTGTTCGTAGCGACGCACCCTACATTTACTACATTTACGAGATTATAAAAGG
>JAAUPI010000128.1 GCA_012035135.1 Microcoleus sp. CSU_2_2 | reverse complement strand
GGAGGAAGGTCTATTCCTAAGGTATTCGTAACTTGGACGAACTCACTCAATACCAGATTTACGCCGAACGTTCCTTCGACCGCGATCGTAGATTGCCCTGTTAAGCTATCAGCTACTATGTTTGGATCGAATCCATCAATAACAATGGAATTTGTACCGTTAGAGTAGCCGATATCAAAGCCAGTCGTTCCTCCCCCATTCGTCAATGTGCCACTGCCTTCCAAATCAAAATCGAGTAATTTATCGGCGAATTTAATGGCAGAATTGACATCCGTAATTCCTAAAGTATTTAAACCTTCAGCGATCTCCGAGGGAACAGTAATTCCCGCACTCCATAAAACATCCAGGAAAGAATCTTCGGGGTTAATGCCTAAGATGTCAGCAAGTAAGGGCAAGTCTAGATTAAGGTCGCCATCTGCATATTCGGCGGGGTTGCTGGGAGGGGTGAAACGACCTGTAAAAGGTCGATCGGTAATCGTCCACGCCGTTGGTAAGTCCACTTGGAAATAATTTTCAACGAACCCAACCACTGCTGGATTAAAGTTGACATCCGCAGAAAATTCACCAGCAAAATCAAACGTTACTGGAGTCCCCGCAGAGGCATCTGACGTTACGTCACCTATTTGCTGAGAATCTAGGTCTGGTGATAATGCTGTCATGGTTTTTGTCCCTGTTTTTATGTATTGGAGTTTGGAAAATTTGTTTGAAATCCAAGTTGTGGAACGCTTACTTAATTAATACGATAAATAAATATATTGGATGAAACTAGAGCACTTTGTGTCAAGTTAATTGCTTAAGTGTGTATTTCCTGTTGCTCTCTAAGGTAGTTATCATTGCACAACTCTGCAATGGGTAATTATTGGACTTGGGACAAAAGAGAATGTCTTCGCGAGCAAATTTCGCGAACCAAGAACAATTAGCAATTAGTAGCCATTAGCAATTACCATCAAGAACATTCCCGACTCAACACGAGTTTTCCATTCGGTAGTCGATATACGCCTTGGGGTTCTATAATGGGGTCGCCTTTTTGCCAAGAACGATTGGGGTTGGTATTTGAGAATGTGCCCTCACTGGGTAAAGTTTCCACATCTACTGTGGGAAAGTCGGACATTTGGACATCTCCGGGGCGTTGCGGTAAGCCACCAGTACCCGTGACGGTAAAACTTCCTCTAGTTGGTCGATCGCGGCGGACAATGCAGCTATTCGCCAGAAGGCTGTCGGTGTCAATCCGATCGCCCGGTAAGTCGGTGAGACTGTTTTGGATGAAGGTGGTATCGGGTAGGGCGATCGTTCCAGAAGCAAGAGTACCAGTCGCATTAATATCGACTCGATTATTGCGATCGAGGGTATCGGGGTCAATATTGCGAGGTGTTGGACGGTAGCTTTCACCGAAGAAGACAGGAGTGTCGAGGGTGATATTTCCACCTCTGCCATCGCGGGCAAAAGCCAGGATATCGCTGTCATCGAAAGCGATGATCTCGCCAGCTTTCAGGTCAATATTGCCACCGCCTCCCGCACCTGAGTTAACCCTGCTGGTGATGTCACTGTTGCCATATAGGCGAATATTAGAAGCTGTGATGTTGATACTTCCCCCGGAAGATTGCTCGGTGGAGGTTGCGATCGTGCCATTGTTGGCGGTGAGGTTGCCAGTACGAATCGCGATATTCCCGGCTGGTGCTGCGCCTGTTGACTGGGCACGTAAACTTGCTCGATCGGTAAGATTAAACGATTCTGTGGCGTTAATGGTAAGATTGCCGCCTGTGCCTTCTGGATTTTTTGAGGAGGTAGATGCTGATATCGTCGCGCCGTCAGCAATGGTGAGTCGTTGTGTATCAATTCTCAAGTCTCCCGCAGCACCATCACCTGTGGTTTGAACCGCAAGTTGACCCTCGCCGCGAATGGTTATGGCGAATGGTGCTTGTACTATCAGGTTTCCTCCTTTACCACTACCATTCGTGGACGCAGACACTAAAGATTGGGGCGCTAAGGTGAGGTTGAGGGTGGATTGATTCTCATAAGGTTTCAGGGTTAAGGTTCCGGCGGGGGTTTGTCCTTGAGTTTCGGCAAAGACGCCCACGACTCCTGCTAAATTCATAGTCGAGGCATTTAAGGTGATACTACCACCCCCTTGTGGATTGGTGGCGGTATTGGTGGCGGTGGCAGTGATGCGGGCGGTGTTGGAGAGGGTTAAGCTGGGGGTATTGACAATAATGCTTCCAGGTTGGCCTGCGCTGCTGGTTTCGACAGAGAGAACCGGGGAAAAATCTTCCACACCCATGCCCAGGTTCATGGCAGTGGAAGCATTGGCTGTAATTGTACCGCTATTGCCACTCCCATTCGTTCTGGCAAAAACTTGGGCTCCCCTGGCAACGGTTAAGGTGGAGGTGTCTAGGGTAATGTCTCCCGCATTCCCACTGCCTGTAGTTGAGGTGGAAAGTTCGGTTTGTTGGATGTCTAAATTTCTGCTGGTCACTTCAATTCTGCCAGCATTTCCTGCGCCTGTAGTGTCTGTGGTAATAATACTTTCTCCCTGAATTGCGATCGCGCCTTGAGCCTGAATTTCTATATTCCCGCCGGTTCCTTGCCCTGAAGTGGAGGCAGAAATAGACGTTCCCGGTGCCAGGTTAATATTGAGGTTTTCTGTGTTGGGATGAGATTGAAGGGTAATATTTCCGGCAGCGCTAGAACTTGCTGTGGTGGTGGCGATGTTGGCTCCATTTTGTAGGGTTAATTGGGGGGTAGATAGGGTGATATCTCCAGCTTTACCTTGGTTAGTGGTTCTGGCAGATAGTTCGCTAACAGAACCGACGAGCGTAATTCCTTGACCGGCTTCGATATTGATACTGCCTGCGGCACCTGCGCTGCTAGTATTGCTCCTAATAAAACTATTGTTGAATGTGACTAGACCCGGGCTGCTTACGGTTACATTTCCAGCATTATCGCTGCCTTTGGTGTCACTTTGAATGGAACTGTTGTTGAAGGTGAGATTCCCTAAGCTGGAGACAGTTACATCTCCAGATCGACCTATTCCCTCAACATTCAAGGTAAGGAATTCACTATTTCCCAATGGATTTGGTATAGTCACCTGCTTGCTCGTCACAATATTGGTATTCGCGAGCAACAAATCTCCCAGACCTGTTAACCGAACGGTTCCAGATAGTGAGGAGGAAGATAGAGTTAAGATATCTAGATTACTTACATTGTTTTTAGTTTCGATGACAACGTTCCCACCATTTCCTGCGGTTGCTTGCTCAGAGATAGAAAAGGAGCCAAGGACTCGGGAGCGAACTTTGTCGTAGGATTCAAGGGGAATTCCTACAATATCCCCACTTCTAGCGATGAGGAAAATCGCGCCTCCCTCACCTGCTGTGGCTGAATTAGAGTACGAGAAAGAGTACAAATCCCCCTCGATCGAGATGTTATTGGCAGCAGTTAAGCCGATCGCGCCTCCCCGACCCGCATTGCCATCAAAAGTGTACGAGGAAGAGTTCAATTCGCCAGTGGTAATGCTGCCGTTGGCAGCAGTTAAGGAAATCGCGCCCCCCTGACCTGCATTGCTATAATCAGAGGACGACAAAGAGCGCAAATTGCCAGTGGTAATGCTGCCGTTGGAGGCTTCAAGGCGAATGTCGCCCCCCCCAGAGGCTGCGTTCAAAACCGATAACGAGTAAGAGTCTAAATTGCCAGTAGTGATGTTGCCGTTAGCAGCCAACAGGCTAATTGCACCTCCTCCAAGAACGGGTTGTCCAGAACCAGTGTATGTATAGCTATTAGAATTAGGATCGTAGGAACTGAAGTACGCCTCAAAATCGTCGCCATTCTTGGTATTCAGAGTTTGCCCATTAGTGGTAATTGACCCAGCACTGTTAACATCGATCGCGCCTCCATTTGTGGTCATCCCTCGCGTACTCACATTCCCCGATGCCGCCAACAACTTAACTATTCCCCCAGCCCCATTAAACGGCTGTAAGGTAACATTTCCACCCAGCGTAATTCCCGCAGGCACAAGTCCATTGCCAGCATTAGGTACTGCCCCAAAATTAACACCTCCATAAGCCAAAACACTCTGCCCCGATCGCAGAATTAATGCCGAACTCGTACTCAGAGTGGCAGTATCTGGCCCTGCTGGCAACCCACTCGTATCTGGTCCAGTAATATTGATATCACCCAAGATGCGAATATTTCCCTTACTTTCGACTAACAATGATGCTCCTGTATAGTTAGCCACTACATCCACATCGCCATTACTGCTGATAATTGGGTCATATAAGCTGACAAAATTTGCCAATCCCCCCGATAAACTTTGAATCGAAAAACTGCCACCACTACTAAAGCGAGCATCCAGAGAAATAATCCCATCACCGATCGAACTCAAATTCCCACCACTCACAAATGGCGTTTGTGTCGGATGATTCAACGCTAAGATATCAATCCTTCGAGCGCCAATAATTGTCAGATTTCCACCTGAATTAGCCAGGAATGGAGCCGTTACACTATCGCGAACTTTCACAGTATCTTGCGCCTGTAACGTCAAATCTCCCCCTGCTTTTAACTGTCCCTGCAAGTCCAGATTGCCCGCCGAAAGGGTAAGATTTTTCGGTGTTGCTAAATTTCCCTGGTTAATAATCGAAGTAGGCTCAGTGGCAACTGCATTAAAAAACAGCGCTCCCGGACTAACAGAAAGTAAACTACTCGTTTGCGGTTCTGTTGCACTGAAATAGCCACTATCTCCCAACTGTATCCGCCCTGCTGTTGTCGCCACAAATGACCCTTGAATATCCAAAGTCGCATTCGGGCCAAATACAATCCCATTAGGATTGAGCAAAAACAAGTTGGCCCCACCCAAAACCCCCAACCTGCCCGAGATATTAGAGGAATTATTGCCCGTGACGCGAGTTAAGATATTCTCAATTCCAGCAGGATTGGCAAAATAAACACCCCTGCCTTGCCCCACATTAAAGTCACTGAAACTATGAAAGAGGTTAGCGCCGCGAGTTGCTCCACCATCTATCCGATCGCCTTGAATACCCCGTAGATTGATATCGGGTGTAACCACAGAACTTTCAGCACCTAGCGTATTGTCAGGCACGATTTGAGCATTAACGCGATCGCCCCCCATCGCACAGAGTGTTCCAAATATGGCAACGCAACCCCCAATCTGCCACTGCCAACACCGATCGAACCAGCTTTTAGCAATCATGTTGAAAAATCTATTACAGGAGTTTCCTTGCGAGCATTATAATCACGCGATCGGGAAATGTTCGATCGATCGACAATAATCAATGTCGATCGATATTAAAGTCAGGCATTCACCTATTATGCTATGTTAATTGCAAACCAAAGCTAGAAAGGAGTTTAAACTCCAGCTTGGTTTTGTAGCAAAATCGAGAATTAAAATCTTCATGAGAACCTACCATATCTTAATACTATGCCAAGCCGACACCGCCGATTCTGTGTCCGCCACTTTCTGGTAATTTTATTCCTAACCAGCCTCACCATTTGCCTGGGGCCCAATCATGTTTCTTTTAATCCTTTACAACTAAGATGGCCAGAAGTAGCAACCGCACAGTCTGCCAATGCAAGCCAACTCGTACAACAAGGAATTGAACGATATAAAACAGGAGACGTGCAAGGCGCGATCGCATTTTGGCAAACCGCCTTAACCGCCTATCAAAGCACTAAAAACCGTGCTAACGAGGCGATCGTTCGAGAAAAACTAGCCATAGCTTATCAGCAAATCGGTCAATTCGGGTCAGCGATCGATTATTGGAAAGGTGCGATCGCCAACTATCGCCAGGTAGGAAATATAGTGAAGGTGGGACGGTTGTTCACAGAACTTGCTCAAACCTACAGCCGCTTGGGGCAAAATAGAGAAGCGATCGCGCTTTTATGCGGTGCTTCGGAGACTGATGAAGATTGCCCTCAGAGTGAAGGCAGTGCTTTGCAAATGGCCCGAAAATATAGCGATCGCGAGGGCGAAACGGCGGCTTTGGGAAGCTTGGGAGAAGCGTATCGTCTCAGGGGAAAATATGACAAAGCCATTGAAACTTTAGAGGCTAGCTTAAAGATTGTCGGGGAGATTAATCCCTCAGTTTATCACGCCTCAGTGCTTAATAGTCTTGGTAATGCGTACTTTAGTAAAGCTCAACTTAACGAGCAGCGTGCTGATTCGGCTAAGTTAAGAAGTGCAGAAAATAAGGCTAGTGAATTCATCAAAGCAGCGACTTCTGATTACAAAAAAGCTTTGGACTATTTTAACAATAGTCTCGAACTGAGCCGCACTCAAAACGATCGATCGGGTCAAATGCGATCGCTTCTCAATTTAATTCAACTTTATTACCGCTCAAAATATTTTAAGTTACCGAATAACACTAATAAAGCAGAGCAAGCATTGCAAGAAGCTCTAATCCTACTTAATAGCATCCCCGATTCTCCCAATAAAGTCTATGCAGCGATTAATTTAGCCGAACTAGAACAACCTGTTGATTCTATTAATTATACTTCATCTCAAGCTCAATGTCCGCCCCGAAAACTCAACGATGCACAAGTTGAGGAACTCCTAAACAAAGCTGTTGCTATTGCTCGAAACATTAAAGATTATCGCTCCGAATCATTTGCTTTAGGTAAACTCGGTCATCTCTACGAATGCCGCAAAGACTACAATAAAGTCTTAGATTTTACCAAACAGGCAAGATTGGCAGCCGACCAAAATTTAGGTGCTAGAGATAGTCTTTATTTGTGGGAGTGGCAGGCGGGACGAATATTGAAGGTGCAGGGGAAAGAATCTGAGGCAATTGCTGCTTACGAACGCGCGATCGCAACTTTAGAAGGTGAGGGGGGTATCCGAGATAATTTGTTAATTACTGAGCGAGACTTGCAATTTAGCTTTCGGGATACCATTAGTCCTCTCTACCGAGAGTTTGCTGAATTAAAGCTAGAGCGTGCTGGATCGCTACCCATCGCAAGTCAAGAGTACCAAAAGGAACTGGATTCCGCACTTGATGCTATTGATTCTTTAAAACTAGCAGAATTGTTAAATTACTTCGGCAATGATTGTGTCTTTACCGTTTTCGATAAAGAACGAGTTGATGACTTAGAAAAAGAAGACACCGCTGTCTTTAGTTCTATTATTCTGGAAGACAGAACGGCGATTGTAGTAAGTCTCCCAAACCCCGAACATAAATTCAACCCCAAGGCTGAAAGAAGGTTGAAGAAGTTTCATTGGATAAACGATAGTAAAACACTTGCAGAAGAAATCAAAAAATTCCGTCTAGATATACAAAAATTTTATGACCCCACTGACGCTTTTTTAACACCAGCACAGAATCTATATAACTCGATTATTCGCCCTTCGATCTCCGATTTAGACCCAGCACACATCAAAACTCTAGTCTTTATCCAAGACGGACTCTTACGCAATATCCCGATGGCTGCACTCCATGATGGTCAGGAATTTTTAGTTGAAAAATACGCCATTGCTACAACTCCCGGTTTGCGCTTGACATCTCCTAAACCCCTAAATTTTCAAGAGCTGCGGATGCTAGCTTTGGGGTTAACCGAAGCAGCTACAGTTGATGGTGAACAATTTAAACCTTTGGCAAATGTTACCGATGAAGTCGATCGAGTCACAAAGCTATTTCCAGGTAGCAAGAAACTCTTGAACGAACAATTCACTCCTCAGAGTTTAGAGCAAGAACTTAAACAAGCGGTTTACCCGATTATTCACATTGCCACTCACGGACAGTTTGGCACTATTCCAGAAGATAGCTTTTTAGTTACTGGTAATAATCAGAAGATGACAATTACTCAGCTAGAGAGTGACATCCGCCGCTTTAGTAGAGGGGAGGAGCCAGTGGAGTTGCTCGCGCTCACGGCTTGTCAAACGGGTATAGGAGATGACCGTGCTACCTTGGGTATGGCTGGCATCACCGTGCAAGCAGGCGTCAGAAGTGCTTTGGCTTCTCTTTGGTACGTTGACGATGCTTTTACACAAGAATTAGTTGCTAAGTTTTACGAGAACTTGCGATCGCAAATGAGCAAAGCAGAAGCCCTCAAAGAAGCGCAGAAAGCGCTAATTAATCAAAACAAAAAGATTCACCCAGCTCAGTGGGCACCTTTTATTCTCATCGGTAACTGGCTTTAATATTAGACCTTCAGGGGGCGATAAGCGCCCCGAACCATTACAGACCAACGTTAATGTAGTAAATGTAGGGTGCGTCGCTACGAACAACTCTCGTTGCTATTGGGAGATCTCATAGCGACGCACCATACCAATTATAACGGGGATGGGAAACCCGGATAAGAAATATGCTGTCATTATTGGTTGTCTCTTTTTTATGGCTGCAATGAGCTATTAGCGATTAGCCATTAGCGTGCAATGTTTGCTATCTGCTTCAACGCTTCAATTTGTTTTGCGATCGCCTCCCGTTCTTTCGGTAACACTTCTGGTGTGGTTTGTGGTGCTTCCCACTGAGCCAAATCGTTTAACAGAGTTGAACCCACCTCTCCCAATTTTGAAGTTTCAGCCAGTTTGAGCGCTTCAGCTATTGCGTTGTACCATAAACCTGCCTCAGCATAGATATTAGCTTTCTGGGCGCTATTTGCTACTCTGTTCAGTTTACTTTGCACGGCAGTAGGCATTGCTACAACCTCAATATTTGCCTCGCTGACTAGATCGCCAGATGGGTTATCTGGGTCACAATTAATGACAACCTGCCAGAGATATTCTTTCCCCAATTGCAGCCCTGGTTCGCTATCCGAGAACGGAGATAACTTCATAATCCCCGGTGAACTTTGCAAGGACATCTTGCGAATTTCTTTCGGTTTACCGCCTGGAACCGATTCGTAAATCGTGAATTGCATTGGCTTGGAGGCGGAGTCAGGAGGCACAAACCAAGCGAACGTAGGATGTCGAGAAATCGTTCGTCCAACATAGTTGCGAGAGGCAAGAACGGTTAGCGGCATACCTCCTCCAGAACATCCTCTGGTCGTTCCTCCATCCGATCTTCTGTTGGTCGGGGCGGGCTTTCGATCGCCAGGTGCGTAAGCCGCTAGAGCTGCCGGAGTTACAACCAGTGCTAAACTCAAGGCACAACTGGTTGCCAGTTTGATATTGATGCGTTTGTTCGAGAACCACTGGATTGGATTTATCATAATCTTGGTTGAGCAAACGTTGATTTAATAACGCCATTATAGGTAACTAAAAATCAAGGTTTTTCAGTCTCCATTTCGGTTTTCGCGTTCAATCTCGGCTTAACCTCTTCAGAAACTTCATTAACATCGATCGGCCCAGCGAGTCTTCTGAATAATGTCTTGACTTCTTTAGTCAAGGCACACTGTTCATTACATTTGGAGTTTGGACAATTTGTTTGAACTCCTTGCTGTGTTTCCTTAATTAATACAATAAATAGATTGGATAAAAATAGAGTAATTTGTGTTAACTTAATTGCTTAAGTTTGTATTTCCTGCTGCTCTTTAAGGTAGTTATCATTGCACAACTGTGCAAGGCGTGCTTAATCATTACACAAGCGTTGCAAGGCAACGATCGCAGCCAATCAATCGAGCAACTCTTGCTGCCCGCAGAGCAGCCAACGTCTAACCCCTCCCTTTCAAAATCTTAATTTTGAGGTTACGTCCTATCCGAGTAAAATTCCAGTTTCTACCCGCAATTGGCCAACTTAACTCACACAAAGTTCTTTTCTCTCCGAGAGACGTTCGCTGAAACTTTCCTCTTAATTTTCTGGCTATATTTAGACACTGCTTCGTGCCTCGCCCTTCACAATACGAATGAATGCCAGCCCCATTATCTTTAATGCTCAGGGTGTACCAGCCTTCAATTTGCTTCCCAGTAGCACTGAGACGGGTTACTCCTTTGGCGTGTTTCCCGACATTGCACAGAGCTTCTTCCAGAAATTGGCAGAGTTCTCGTTTTTGTTCGAGGCTCAAGTATCGATCTTCAATTGGAGCGAACGAATAAGCTTTAACTTTGAGCGTTTTAAAGCAGGGAAAGTTTCGTTGGAGTGTATAGCTGTAGACTTCATAGAACAGGTCGCGAATTGGCAGCTTTAAGTCCAGGATTAGATCGCTGCCAAGACGTAAACTTTCCTCTTGGTTTAAGGCTTCTAGTTTTAGGTATTCGCCGACTTCTCGGATTTCGTAGTTCAGATTTTTTAGTTCTTCGAGCAATTGGTTTTGTTCTATATCTCGATCTTGTACGTGCCTCAAAATATTCGCTAGTGTTTGGAGGGGACCATTATGAATAACAACAAATGTTCGTTCAATCGTGTGTTGGCGGATTTCAATCTGAGATCTCAAAAATCTGTCGTATTGATAGAAAGTGCTCAAAATTGCACCATTGATGACCAAAACTAATAAAGCTGGCACTACTGGAATCCACCATCCCTTGACGATGAAGGCATAACCAATTCCAACTAAAACCAGGCTAAAAATGGCAACATATACGAGGTTTTTCAAGGGAGATTGAGTTAGCCGATCGAGATAAAGTGCTAAAACGCCCCAACTGACAATCCAAACATATTCCCAACCCTGCGACCAGGTTTTTAAAACGGGTCGTCCATCGAGAACCGCGCTGACAATTTGACTGGCAACATGGGCATGAAATTCTACACCATAAATTTTCCCCGGTGGTTCCAAGTTAGCGATCGCAGAGGTATCGATCGAGTCTTTAATACTAGGAGCAGTTACCCCAATTAGAACGATGCGTCCGCCGAAAGTATCGCGTAGCACATTGGGATTACCTTTCCCGGCTTCAATATCGTTAATATCTTTAAAAGATAGGGAGTGAAATCGTTCCCGACCGTTGCGATAATTGAGGAGTATCTGAACACCAAAATTATCAGTTCGCACGTAGCCCCCAGAATTGGGTAAAAAGCGAGAAAGTTCAGTCGAACCAAACCGCATTGCCTCGCGATCGCGAATGCCATTGCTCAGTTCAATGCCTTCAGCTTTGAGATAGGTTTCTGCCAGCAGTAAAGGCAGGGAAAATACATATTTTTTATCATCTTCAGGTCTATTCATTCCAAGTATTGCACGCCTGACTTTGCCGTCACGATCGGAAAGAACATCGGCAAAACCGATTTGTTCTGGGGGTAAGTCGGGGGGTGGCTTAATCGATATGGGTAAGACTTTTTCAACCGCAATCAGATTTTTGATCTCTTTAAAAGCTGCAACCAGTTCCGCATGACCGGGTTCAACGGGTATATCCCTAACAATATCAAGACCGATCGCTCTGGGCTGGTATTTCTGCAAAATCCTCAGCAGTTTGGCAATTTCGCGATCGGGTATGGGATAATCTCTTATACGTCGGATATCCTGCTCATCAATTCCGACAATCACAACTCGTTCGTCGATAGGTTCCGAAGGACGCAGACGGAGAAAGGAGTCGAGAGTTACCCATTCTATCAATTGCAGCGATCCTGTCAGGCGAACGAGTACAACCAGCCCTATAGCAGCAATTCCTGGTAATGCCCCTACAAACCAGACAGTAAATTGCTTCCTAATTTTCCTCATTTTCCTCCACATACCGGGTAGCAACAGTTTCTTCCTTAACTTTATTTATCAATCAATAAACCCCTCTTCTCTGGCTCGTTTCTCCGTTTGAATGCGGAGACTTTTGCCATCTTCCGGGTAAACGCCTAAAACATCTTGAACTTTTGTCCAGTAGTGGCGTATCGTTCTGAGTGCTACTCGCATCCGTTCGGCAATGACTTTATCTTCCAATCCTTCTTCAAAGGCGAGATTGAGTACCTCTATCCACTCTGGCTTGACTTCCCCTGGCGGCATTTTCAGGTCTTTGGTATGCGTAACTCCTTTGAGTGCCAAGTCAATTCGGCTCAACATTTCCTGACTGGAAAGTCCTTTGTCGGCTACGGTGAAGCCTCCTTCATGAGCATCGATGTCTGGTTTAATCCGCACCAGTGCCTTGACATAACTGCTTTGCACGACCAGATTGAGGGTGGGATAGTTTTTCATTAAAGTTCCCAGGCTTTTAATGCCTCGATTGATTTCGGCAGTGTCCCCGTAAGTTTCTGGCAGGGAAAGATCCATAATAACTAGGTCGGGACTAAATGCTTCGACCTGCTGGAGTGCATTCTGGGTTGTTTTGGCGGTGAGGATTTCGGCTTGCGGGTAGTGCCGTTTCAGCAAGTCTAGCGTTCCACTCAGGATTAGTTCGTGGTCGTCCACCACAAGTATTTTGAGCGTCCCTTGTTCTGGTAAATCTTGGCTCATTGTTGAAACCTCAAAGTTGACAACGTTACTGTACCTCATTGCATCGGGTCGTTATGGGGGAAAGGCTCGAAAAATCAATGTTTTTGCTTTAAGTGAAATCTTGAGTTTAAGCTTTTGTCAGGTAAAAAAATAAAAATCATCGAGCTAAACGATAAAATTGCTTTACTTTTATAACATATAAAAATTAGCTCAATAATACATTGCAGACTTGTGCCAACTCGATCGCACAAGTCTGCAATTGGGTTAGCACAGTTAGGTCATTAACTTGACACAGAAGGTTAAGGCGTTTCCTTTGTTCAACCTTCTACCTTATCAGAACAGAAACCGCAGATGTAAGGCAGATCAACACAGATAAACGCAGATGCTTTTTCAGATAATCTATGATTTTTGCAAAAGGTCTAAGGATTTAGATGCACCTTTTTTACAAAAAACTTTTGAGATTTGCAGTAAAAAGAGCAATCGCAATTCATAAATCCTGCTATTATTAATCTTAACTTTAGTCAAAATTTGTTTTGTAAATGTGATGAAACAGCCGACTATAAATCTACAAGTCCGAAGTTGCAGCATCTTGATACCAGTCTTAACAGGACTTGGCTTGTTGTCCCCGCAGCCCGCGCCAGCAGCCTCACTAATTCCAGTAAATTTAGAATTGCAACTGCTCGTTGACGTATCGGGAAGCATTAGTAATGAAGAATACCGTTTAATGATAGCAGGCTATCGGAACTCTTTTACAAACCTTGCACCTCGCTTCGGAGCTGGCGGTTTTGGCGATGTTGCTGTTAATACTGTATTCTGGTCGGGGAAAGATGAACAGACGGTTGTCATCCCCTGGTTTTTAATTAACAATTCAGCAAGTGCGATCGAATTTGCCAATACAATTGGCTCTTTGAAGCAAATATTTGATGGTCGAACAGCTCCTGGTACTGCTATCAATTTTGCAGTTCCTTTGTTTGAAACCAACAAATTTGAAGGCAAGCGCTGGGTAATTAATGTATCCGGTGACAACAAACAGAATGAGGGAGCCTCAACAGCGAAAGCGCGCGATCGGGCATTGGCTGCGGGTGTCATCGCAATCAATGGATTGCCCATTCTAAATGACGATCGCAATTTATTGAGCTGGTATCAAAATAATCTGGTTGGCGGTCAAAATTCTTTTGCGCTCGCGGCGCGAGATTTTAATGAGTTTGGCACGGCGATCGAACAAAAATTAGCTCGCGAGATCCAACCTAGCGAACCGGTGCCAGAACCAACTACTATTTTAGGTAGTTTAGGCTTTGGTGCGATAGTTTCCTACTGGCGAAGGAAGCGAAACAACCACAGAAATTCGTGAATTCAATAGCGACAAAACAGCGGTAAGCAATACCAATTGTATAAAATAGCGCTGCAGATGTGTAGCGCTATCCGATACCTGATACCAAATTCGGGTATGATGCTCCCTGTATAGTCATTGTTCGCTATGCTTCGCAATCCGAAGGAATTTGAGAATTACGGAGGATCGATCGAGGGGGTCAGAGACCCATGCCCTTTCCCAAAACCATGCGATCGCACCTGCGGAATGTGGGATATAAGGCTCCCGTTCAGACATTTGAGTTCAATAAACCGATTTGCCTTACCCAAAGCCGGCGATTAGTATGTTCTAAATTCAAAATGTCTTCTAAAGACCAGTGGAAATGAAATGCGATGCAGGCTACCTCCTCATAAACTTGGTCTAAGGGGTAGCCAAGGACTCCCCCGATAGTTCGATCTCCACATTAAAGTTGTTACTGCATTTGGGACATTTAGCAGGAATAGACGCCATACCCTGTTGGTTAATTCGGTTATAAAACTCTCTTAAATAGGCAAGATCGTAGGTAAAAAGATTTTCTAACTTTTCAGGTGTGACTTCAGATAAATCGCCTAAACTGGTAATTACCAGGGAAAGCATCACTAAAAATCCATAAGCTGGATTGTCCTGAACTAAACTGTCTTTTTGAACGCAGATTTCATCTTTGGCAGTGGCAAGGCGCATAAATCCTTGGGTGTGAACTTTTCCCCCTTCATCTACTAAGCCTCTAGGGAGGGTAAATTTAAATTCTGTTTGCAGTGGGTTTTTGTTTGGCATAAGCTGGTTCGTAATAGATAGCTAATCAAGAGTTTAGGGCTTAAAGTGTTTGATTTCTGCTCCTTAATTTTGGTCAAATTGATGTCTTGAATTTTTCTAATAATAAATCGCGTTGTTGCTGAGCTAGCTCGTAATTGGGATTAATGTTTAAAGCTGCTTCAAAGGCTTCGAGAGCATCTTGATATCGGCCCAGTCTTTCTAGCGCTAAACCTTTGCCAGTCAAGGCATAAAAATTGTTGGGGCTGATGCTGCTAGCTTTTTCGTAGGCATTTAATGCTCGATCGTACTGTTTCAAAGTTACCAATACTACAGCTAGATTGTACCACGATTCAAAGGACTTAGGGTTAAGTTTAAGACCCAGGTCTGCGGAATTTAGGGCCTTTTGGTAATCCCTCGCGTGCCATAATGCTACGCTTTGGTTTGCTAAAACATCAGCACAGTAGTTTTGCGCGTATTCTAAAATTTTTTCAGATTCTTTCAATAACCCTGTTTCTAAATTTACTCGCTCCTCAAACAAATCTTTACAGGTTAAACTAGCTTGAAAATTAATCTCGCTTTCCAAGGCTTTATCGTAAGATTTTATTGCCAAATCATATAGTCTTAACGTACTCAGTATCCTGCCATTGTTGAACCAAGCTTGACTGTATTTGGGATTAATTTCAACTGATTTTTGCAGAGCAAGTTGGGCGGATTGATACTTTTCTAAATGCCACAGACTAACACCTTTGTTGTTCCAAGCTTCTGCCATATTTGAATTAATATTAATCGCTCGTTCCGCTGAATTAAGTGCTTCTTGGTATTGCCCCAATCCAATCAGCGAACTGCTGTGTTGGTTCCAAGCATAAGCGGGATTTTTATCGCCCCAGTTTCCATCACCATTCATCGCACTTTCGCAGGCTGTTAATGCTTCTTTGTAGTTGGTCAAGCGGTTGAGTGTGGCGCAGCGATTGACTTGGGCTAAAGCAGATTTAGGATCGATCCCAATGGCTTTGTTATAAGAAGTCAGTGCTTTTTCATTCTGCCCCAATTTTTCAAATAGAATTCCTTGGTTGATCCAGATAGTAGCATCGTTAGGATTAATCGCTAAAGCTTTTTCGTAAGATGCGATCGCGTCTAATATTTTTCCTGCTCTTTGTTGTGCTATAGCGCGGTTGGTTAAAGCCGGTGCCGGTAGCACATCTATCGCACGATCGCAAGCCTCAATTGCTGCTTCCTGTCTCCCTAAATC
>JAAUPI010000127.1 GCA_012035135.1 Microcoleus sp. CSU_2_2 | reverse complement strand
TCGGTATAAAATAAAGTAATCGCAACTGACGCACCCTACTTGAGCGTGATTTTTAGTAATAGTAGGGTGCGTCATATTGGCCAGCATCAGTTGGCACAGAAAATCTCATAATGACGCACCGTTTTCTGCTGCGTGCGTCAGCCTGGGATTGTCGGTATAAAATAAAGTAATCGCAACTGACGCACCCTACTTGAGCGTGATTTTTAGCTACACTGTATCTCAAAGTAAAATCAATAAATTGACACACCAACTCGCTATGATCGACTCAGAAATTCGCACGGGCAAAATCACAATTCCCAATGGAGATTTACAAATCGCCGTATACCAAGCCCAAGCAGCCTCCGAAGGGCAATTCCCAGCAGTTATCGTGATTCAAGAAATCTTTGGCGTCAACGCGCACATCCGCGAAGTTACCGACAGAATAGCAAAAGAAGGATATATCGCGATCGCCCCAGCCATTTATCAACGTCAAGCCCCCGGCTTTGAAACCGGCTACACCCCCGAAGACATCACAATTGGCAGAACATACAAAGAACAAACCACCGCATCCGAACTCATTAGCGACATCCAAGCTACCATTAATTACCTCAAAACCTTACCATCAGCCAAACAAACAGGCTTTGGCTGCATCGGCTTCTGCTTTGGAGGACACGTCGCTTACCTCGCAGCCACCTTGCCCGAAATCAAGGCTACAGCGTCATTCTACGGCGCCGGGATCGCCACCCTAACTCCCGGTGGAGGCTCCCCCACAATCGCCCGCACGGCAGACATTAAAGGCACTCTCTACGGCTTTTTTGGCACTCAAGACGCCAGCATTCCTCCAGAACAAGTTGACCAAATTGCAGCCGAACTGGAAAAACACCATATTTCTCACCAAATTTTCCGCTACAATGCCCAGCATGGCTTCTTCTGCGACCACCGTGGCAGTTACGACGCCACCGCCGCCACCGACTCGTGGGAACAGGTCAAGCAGCTATTTCAACAGGAATTGTTACCAGCTTAGATAGGGGGAGAGTGGGAGAGAATTTTTTCCTTTCCCTTCCTGCAACCTCTTTCCCCTTCTGCCTTCTCTTCAATAATGGTAATTGCCACGGCTTCCATATTGGCTATATTGGAGTAGTGTTGTAAATATTCAACTTCTCAACTATTCTCGGTTTTCTTTATTTTCAACTGACATGAATCCTAAATCTACAGGTTCTCAAAGTGCAAAAGCATCCTTTTCAATGGACGATTTTGCTAAAGCCCTCGAACAGCATAATTACGAGTTTCAGAAGGGACAAGTAGTGCGTGGTAAAGTGTTCGAGCACGACTCGAACGGCGCCTATGTAGATATCGGCGGCAAGTCTTCGGCTTTTTTGCCTCTCGAAGAGGCTGCTTTGAGAACGGTAACGGATTTGTCCGAAGTGGTGCCTTTGCAAGAAGAACGCGACTTTTTAATTATCCGCGAACAAGATGCAGACGGGCAAGTTACGCTTTCTCTGCGGCAGCTAGAAATTCAGCAAGCTTGGGAACAGCTAACCGAATTGCAGGAAAGCGGCAAAGTTCTGCAAGTGCGGGTTACTGGGGCGAATAAGGGTGGCGTGACGGTAAATGTCGAGGGAATGCGCGGTTTTATTCCTCGATCGCACTTGATCGATCGAGATAACATAGAATCGCTCGTCGGTCAAGCTTTGACTGTGAGTTTTTTGGAAGTAGATCGAGAACGAGAAAAACTGGTACTTTCCCAGCGACTAGCAACTCAATCTTCTGCCTTCAGTCAGTTACAAATCGGGCAATTAGTAGAAGGAAAAGTTAGCAGCATCAAGCCTTTTGGCGTATTTATCGACTTGGAAGGAATTAGCGGTTTGCTGCACATCAAGCAAATCAGCCAAAAGTATATTGAAAACCTTTCCCAGTTATTTTCTAGCGGTCAAATCCTGAAAGCACTGGTAATCGATCTTGATGAAGGGCGGGGTCGGGTTTCGCTTTCTACCCGGGTATTGGAAAATTATCCTGGGGAAATGGTGGACAAGATGGCCGACGTGATGGATACTGCCGAAGAGCGATCGGAACGTGCTAGAAAAAACCTTAGTTAGTTGACAGTTGACAGTTGACAGTTGGCAGTTGTTACAAATAACTACTGACGACAGTCAACAATTAACTGTTTACAGTGAGTGCGATAACTGAACTGTACAAGTATCGCTCTCCTGATTAAGTTTTTGCGATTTAAGGTGGTTTTGTTTTACGTCGTCCACTTTTATCTTTGGGATCAAAATGAAGCATGACTGGGATATGTCTGACATGAAAGAGTAGACCTGATTTCTCGTGTTTATGAGTTGATATAAAAGCTAAGCTTCTTATTTTGCAAGGTCGGAAACTATAATCTGGCAATCTTTTGTCAAGCAAATAAGTTTGCCAATTTTTCATGATTGAGCTTGCATCTTCCTGACGGATATAAATTAATAAGCCACCATTTTCCTGATGATCATCACCGATTGAGTATCTTGTAGTAAGTTGGAGAAACCCTTCCCATAAATAATTGTTGTTTTCTCTATAAATTTTTGCTTCTCCAAGCCACAAAAAATCATTTTTTCTAATAACAATGTCAGCATGACCAGCAATTTTAGTTTCATGTGATACATTATATTCTAAAATACGCAATTGATTCACTATCTCTATAGTCAGTCGATCTTCTTTGTCGTCCTGGCGCAGTTCCGGATTTTCTTGAATTTGAGAGACTACTTTATCTATGTCTTTGTATAAAGTCCTGATTAAATCATCTTCAAATCCTAAATTTTTTGCTTCCTGGGCTTGCTGATAAATTTCGTAGTTGTAGAATCCGCAGCTTGATTGGATGGAAGCAATGGTTTCCATAATATCCTCTGTAAAAAATCTGGTTTGCTGCTGCCAAAGGGTAGAAAGCATTTCAGGATTTCCAATTTCTCTCAAAAGAAAAGCCGCACTTTTTACTATTTCAGGACGAATATCATGTGTAGCTTGAAGAAGCCTGTTAGATATGTCTTCTGTGTTGAGTTTTCGATAGATACTCGTTTGAACTTCACGTATTGGGTCTTGAAAAACTCTACGTAAAGTAGGGGAAATCTCTTCGATATTCATTGAATATAAAGTTTTGAAAACTAACTTGTATTTATCGTCATTTTCTTGACACTGTTTTACGATTGCTGAGACGGCTCGTTCGGATTCAATCTTTGCCAAGGCATAAATTGCCATCCTACAAGTGTCTGATGAATCTGTAAGTTCAATTGCTTTTTCCAGAATTGGTACTGCACTTTCAAATCCCATTTCTCCTAGTGCAAATGCCGCACTAAATTGAATATCAAAGTTGGGATTTTTAACCGCTTTGAGCAAAATTTTAGCAGATTGTTCTGAATCTATTTGAGTTAAGGCGATAGCCGCTCCCCAACGAATATCTAAATCTAAATGTTCAATGGCATAACTCAGTATTTTTAATTTATTGTTAAATTCGTTTTCTAAGTCTAGTCCTGCTAATAAAAAGCAAAACTGTTTCCCCCATATTTCTACATTTTTTAGTTTTAATTCATCAGGTTTAATTGAATCAGAAATTTCTGTTATCTTTCTATCGAAAGCATCAAATACACCAAAACGTACAGAAGATTCATCGTCATTAAATGCATTAGTTAATCCTAAAATTACTGAATCTCCACCTATCTGTCCTAACGTATTAAATGCATCTAAACGTACAGAATAACTTTCATCCTCAAGCAAATCGATTAACAGCGAAACAGCAGATTCAGAGCGTGTTTTACCGAGCAGCCTAATTTTCAATTTTTTACAGACTTGCTGTTTAGCAATCAGGTTAAATGCCAGACTCTGCAATGCCTGCTTTACCTCCCCCGCCAACCTTGCACCTAAATTCAAATCTAGATCTAACGCCAGGTCTATTAATTCTTCTGCCTGGTTTTCAGTGATCTCTGGTAGCCCAAGCATGATGGCGATCGGCTCTGTCCATTTCAGGTAGTTAAGATAATCATGCTGGAATCTCTTACTACTATTCTCATCTTTGAGAACATCAGGCAGCTTTCGGCGGAGCCATTCTGCTACATAATATTCCTGAAGTAACTGATGACAGAATTCAATCTCACCTTTGCCTCGGCGCTCTACAAGGAGATGATGCCGAACTAAATTATTCAATAATACTTCTGAACCTATAATTTGAATCGCTGTTGCTCTGGAAATAACAAAATTTTCGGTTATTTTGTCCGACATCATTTCGGACGCTAGATGCTCTAGTTTAAAAGCCCACTCCTCACAGTTTTCATCTGATATCCTTCCTTCCTCATAGAGCCTATCTTGATAGAGTCGCACAAATTCGCGAAAAGCTTCTCCTATGCTAAAGCTTTCTAATTGAGAGGATGAATTGACTTGCTGACACACTGTAGCCAGCATCCACATCACAAAAGGTGTATAGTCTGATTGCCATGCACGATTCAGCCATTCTTGTAACTTTTTTCGATCGCCCGGTGATACTCGCTCCTCAATAAATCGCTGTCTATGTTCGGGCGCGATTGGTTGAATCTCTAGTTGCGTTTCTATACCTAAATTCCGATATCCTAAACCTCGCGTTGTAAAGACGATAGAAATTTCCCTTTTATGACAACTATCCCAGAACTGGCTGATATCTTTCCACGCTTCCTTACTTGTAGACAACGCATTCAATCCATCAACAAGTAACAAAAATATTTGCTCTCGGAAAAGATACTGTTGAATCTCCTGAAGTGTCAGAGAAAGCCCCCAGCTTTCTTCCAAGTCCTTGCGAATGAGATGAACTATCCCAGAGTAATCATCCAATGGAGCTTTATAGTCTTTGAGCTGAACCAGAATTGGAATTTTTGCTGATGGGTCATCCTTTGCTTGTTGTACTAATTCCAGCAGGTATCGAAGCAGTGTTTTTGTTTTTCCTGCTCCCGCTTGTCCAACCAACAAGACATATTTTTTTTCAGAAACATACTGATGAAGCGCTTCGATTACTCGTAATGGAGAATCCGGCTCAGGAGGGTTTTCAGATACAGTTCCTCTAGCCTGATGAGGTTTTACCTTTTTCACACGCAGATCGAAGTCGAACGGCTCTGACTGCTCTCGTTCTATATCCGTCAAAACGCTATCTTCCCACCACCTCTGGTAGTAGGAACAGATGCTTTGTAGGTAGGGCTGAAACTCGCTAGGGGCAATCATGCAAGAGTGAAGTTATATCTATTACCAAGGAGTCTTCTCTATGATAAACAAATTATTCGGCATAATGCCTAGCGGTTCTAAAATAAGTGAAGTCCGCTCCGATCGCATTCCGATTCCCAGGCATACCTCATTTAACCAATAACTAATGACTAATGACTAATGACTTCTTTCAAATAACATGACTCGAACTTGTTTCACTCTCAACTTTTGCCTCTACTACTGGCCAAGAATTTTCAACTAAGACTGTTGTTTTCGGCTGATAAACTGCCAAATCGAACCAGAAAGTCGTACCAACATTCACCTCGCTAACTAAATTAATTTTAGTATGGTGCTTATCAATAATGTTTCTGACAATAGAAAGACCTAAACCAGTTCCTTCTAAAGTATGAACTCGGTTTTCTACTCGGAAAAAGCGCTCGAAAATTGCCTGTTGGTCTTCGGGATCTATGCCAATACCAGTATCAGAAATTTCGATCCGTACCGTAGGCGTATTTTGAGCAGGTGACTGGTGGTATTTCCCCGAATCAGAGTCTTTGTGACGCATTGTCTCCTCATCTAGCACGTAAGCTCGAATAGATATCTGACCTCCCGACTCAGTAAATTTCAAAGCATTTCCGACCAAATTTGCCAACACTTGCAGCAACAAATCGTAATGACCTAAAACCGGTGGCAAATCCGGGTCAACCTCTTGATTCAGTTCAATCCCTTTATCCTTAGCATTCAACTGATAAGTCCGCAGGGTTTGTTCCACAGCTTGATGGAGATCGACAGCATCTAAATGATAAATTCGACAGGATTCCAGCCGTGACAAATCTAATACGTCATTAACTAAACGAGTGAGTCGATCGGTTTCTCGATTGGCAATTTCCAGGAATTCCCGGCGTTCGCTTTCTTGCAGATCTTCTCCGTATTCATGGAGAGTTTCGATAAAAGATTTAATATTAAATAAAGGCGTTCTCAATTCGTGAGAAACATTGCTGATAAAATTGCTTTTAGCCTCATTTAGTTCTACTTCGCGAGTGATGTCCTGCACGGTCATCGCAATGCCTTTTAGACTCTCACGATATTGCTCAGAAACTTGATGTTTTGAGGTTTGCTCGTACAAAGTACACTCTACAGCCATTGGACGTTGAGACTCGGTACAGGTATTTTCCTCGTCACGGATGCAGCTTTTGCACAGTGGTTCGGCCCCAGGCGCTTTGTGCAGGATGACAGTAGTTAATAGAATCCGAATTGTCCGGTTGACGGGTTCGTTCAGAGAGATGCGAAATTCACCGCCTTCGCGATCGCCCGCAGCTATTTCTTGCAGGGGTCGGTTCAAATCCTGCTGCACTTCCGGGGGTAAAATGTGCAGGACATTAACTCCGATCGCATTTTTTCCTTCCCATCCAAAAATCCGTCTACCCGTAGGGTTAACTAAAATAACCTGCAAATTTGCGTCTAATAAAAGCGCTCCATCAGCAATAGTTGAAACCAAAGTTTCTAACTTAGCTTTTTCTGCTGTCAGCTCTTCAATATTTTGTTCTTCATAACTTTCAAGTTTCTCCGCCATCTCGTTGAAACTGCCGATCAATTCGCCCAGTTCTCCACCCAAAGGCAGGTCAACGCGCTGCTTAAAATTCCCGCTAGCAATGTTTTTTACGCCAAAAACTAATTCTTTAATCGGCTGAGTAATGGTCAGGGCATTAAACACAGCTCCCAAAATTACCATCACCCAAATTGTCACAAATACTGCTAAAGTGACATCCCTAGTCAGATTAGAAGAGATGACAGCAGCGGGATTCGGGTTAATGCCGATCGCCAAAACTCCCAAATATTTGTCTTCATGAATTAAGGGAACAAATACATCAGTAACTTCTCCATCCGGCGTCAAATGCTGCCGCACTAATGGCAAAGAAGTTAAATTTCTTGCCTCAATATCGGCGATAAAATTATCAGGAAGTTTAATCTGGCGGCGCAGTGTCAGGGAAGTTCGCACCTCGGATTCTGAGAAGGGTATTCCCAGGAAAATATCGCCTGCTTCGTCTGCGTAGAGCATATAGCGGACGCTAGAGGTACTGCTATAAAATTGGCGGGAAAAACGGGCTACTTCGGATCGATCGTTTTTAGCAATTGAAGGAGCCACATTTGCTGCTAGCAACAGACCGAGGTCGCGGCCGTAGCGAGTATCATTGAGTCGGGCGTCCTGCTGGATAGTATTAACGGCCCAGAATGTCAGGCCACTCATAATTAATGACACTACGAGGGTAGTACCGGCCATCAGGCGAGTCTGGAGGGTAAATTCCGACCACCAGCGGGCTATAATTTCTCCGATTTTGTTTAGTATGGCCAACATTTCACCAGTTAAATATTAAAAAAAGCAGGAATGAATAAATTGGCCCTTCTCAGATTTTGTAGAGTGGGTTATTCAGTGCCACCAACCCAAAGATGCCAAACCTTATTTTGACACTTCTGACTGAAAATTGCTTTGTTGTCGTCTGGTGGTTCGATCGCGCTATCTCACCAGACTTACACAACTTCCGCAAAAAATAAAGGGCGCGATCGACAACAACACATTTTTGTTAAGCTGCTGTGCATTTAAATTGTATATTTCGATCGAGGATCGAAAATCGTCAAATCATCTCCCTCTCTCCCTCTCTCCCCCTCTTCTCCCATACCATAGACAATCTAGATGCACGACAGCTTATTCGGGCGCAAGTTCTATCTGATTTTTGTCAACCACAGCTCGGCGGCCGATGTCACGGCGACAGTAGCTCCCTTCAAATTGGATGCAGTCAACTGCGGCATAAGCTTTAGAAATAGCTTGCTCCAAAGTTTCTCCCTCAGCGGTGACTCCCAAAACGCGGCCGCCGTCGGTCACTAACTGCTGTTTTAACTGGGTGCCAGCGTGAAACACTTGCGCTCCTTTGGCTTCGGCTTCCTCAATACCTGCAATAATTTTGCCTTTTTGGTAATTTCCCGGATAGCCACCAGAAGCTAAAACTACGCAAACAGAGGCTCCAGGCTTCCAGCGAATATCGGAAAATTCTCCGAGACGCTGCTGACAACAGGCTAACAGTAAGTCTTCGAGGGGAGTTTCCAGCAGAGACAAAACCGCCTGAGTTTCGGGATCTCCGAATCGGCAGTTAAATTCTAAGACTTTGGGTTCTCCTTCTGCCGTAATCATTAAACCTGCATAAACTACGCCCCGGTAGTCGATTTTGCGTTTTTGCAAGGCTGCTAAGGTGGGTTCGAGAATTTCTGCTTGAATCCTGTCCATGAGTTCCGGGGTGACAATTGGTGCTGGGGCGTAAGCCCCCATGCCACCGGTATTGGCTCCCTTGTCGCCTTCGCCGATCGCTTTGTGATCTTGAGCCGGTAGCAGTGGTTCTATTGTGATACCGTCGGTAAGGGCGAGAATCGAGACTTCTTGACCTGTTATGTACTCTTCGATCAGGACTCGGATGTTGTTGGTGCCGAATTCACCACGGAAAATCGTGTTGATGGCACTGTGAGCCATTTTGACAGTGGTAGCAACAGTGACTCCTTTACCTGAGGCGAGTCCGTCTGCTTTGATGACGATAGGGACTCCTTGCTCGACTACGTATGCTTTGGCTGCTTCGGCCTTTGTAAATACGGCTGCTTTGGGTGTTGGGATGCCTGCTTCCAACATCAATTCCTTAGCCCATGATTTACTGGATTCAATTTGGGCTCCGGCTTGAGTGGGGCCGAAAATCATCAGTCTTTTCTGTTGGAAGTAGTCAACGATACCTAGTGCTAGGGGCAATTCAGGACCAACGATGACTAGGGAAATGTTGTTGACCATCACAAAGCGTTCCATGCCTTGGAAGTCGTCTATGTTGAGTGATAAATTTTGGCAGCCTTCTGTAGTCGCTGTGCCGCCGTTGCCTGGTACGCAGAATACTTGTTTAATCCGCGTTGATTCTAGCAGTTTTTTTGCGATCGCGTGTTCGCGACCTCCGTTCCCCACAACCAAAACTTTCACAGTATCCTCACCTATAAATTTTGTCCCTGAATTTCTGATTTTCAGTGTTTGTCTCTGTCTATCTGCTTTTTGCAGTGCTGTCAATTATGCCATGCTTAGCGCTAGCGAATTGCTAGATGTGGCACTTTTCTAAAATGCCGGGGATCTGCTGCTGCTTGGCAATGGCTCGGATTGTGGAATAATTAGAGGCGATCGTTGCTAAATCTTTTTGGGTTTTCATTGGATTCAATAATTCTCTTTAAACTGTTTCTAGATTTTGAACTTAGCAATCGATCGGGACTTAGGCAAGTCTTTAATTTTGACACTACTATTTTATAGTATTTAGGTGCGCAATTCGCTCTAAAATAGAAAGGTTAATACTTAGGGATTTTTATTCACATGAAATCAAGTCAAACCGCTGCCAGTCCGTCTGCTAAAATTAAGCGGGTAGGTGTTGTCGGTGGCGGCCAGCTAGCTTGGATGATGGGGGATGCTGCTAGTAAGTTGGGTATTGAATTGGTGGTGCAAACGCCTCATGCTACTGACCCGGCAACTGCTGTTAGTATCGATCCTGTTTTGGCGGCAATCGATGATGTTAATGCTACTGCTAAATTGGCCGATCGCTGCGATGTTGTTACTTTTGAAAATGAATTTGTTAACTTAGATGGTTTGCGTCTGCTAGAACAGGAAGGTGTTTTATTTCAGCCGAGTTTGTCGTCGCTTTATCCTTTGTTAGATAAGTATATCCAGCGCTGTTATTTACGAGATTTTGGTTTACCAACTCCCAGATTTTGGGAATGGGATTGTAGTGCAGATTTGCCCTTTGATTTTCCGTTTGTTATCAAAGTTCGGCGCCACGGTTATGATGGTCAAGGTACTTTTATTGTTAAAAATAGGGAGAGTTTTGAGTCTATTTGTGCTAGATTGAAGGGGAGACCTCTACTCTTGGAAGAGTTTGTGCCGTTCGATCGCGAGTTGGCTGTAATTGCAGCTCGATCGGCAAGTGGCGAAATTGCGATTTATCCGATCGTTGAAACGCAACAAGAAAATCAGGTTTGTCGCTTGGTTATTGCGCCAGCAGATATTAGTTTAGAGTTAAAAGCGGAAGCTGAGGCGATCGCCCGCACTCTCCTCAATAGCTTACAAGCTGTCGGCGTCTTTGGCATTGAATTATTTTTAACCGCCGACAACAAACTATTGGTAAATGAAATTGCACCCCGCACTCACAATTCGGGACACTTTACCATTGATGCTTGCAAAACTTCACAATTTGAACAGCATTTGCGTGCCGTTTGTCAACTGCCTTTAGGTAATTGCGATCTTAATTGTAACGCTGCTCTGATGGTAAATTTACTTGGCTATGAGTCGGCTGAGTCTGATTATTTGGAGAAACGAAAACAACTGGCACAAATCAAAGGTGCTTTTGTCCATTGGTATGGTAAGAAAGAATCACGTCCTGGCCGCAAATTGGGTCACGTTACTGTTGTCTTGGACGGCGAATCTGCACGAAACGGGCGATCGCAAGCAGAGTCGATCGCTCAAACCGTTGAATCTATCTGGCGTGCAAGTTAAATCGATCGCAGCTTGCCAAAATCGAGTTAGTTGGTATATATTAAATAACAGGTTCTACTGCGACGTTGGTGACTGCCAATAATGTTTTTTTGATCTATAACTCTTAACTCTAGGGAATCAAGATGTTTGAGCAGCAGTAAACTGGGCTTGTACCCAGAAACTTTAAGCTCGAGCCAACGGTGCCCACCTGGTATGATACCAGGTCAAAAGCTGAGGTAAGACGGCGTTGCGGGGAGCCATTAAAATATTGATTGACATAGGCGCTGTGAAATATGGCTAGCCTATTTTTTTTATGGGTGGGAATTGGGAATCTGTGGTTTATTTCATAAATTTTTGATTGAGAGGAAAACCGCAGATTAAGGCAGATAAACACGGATAGACGCAGATATAAGTGGACAGTTGATAGTGGACAGTTGGCAGTTGACAATGTACGCGAATCAAATTGTTTATACGTGACGGTTTAGCTTTTTCTGTTCCTACTGCGATCGCCCAGGGAATCGCATCTTCCAATAAACCTGCTAGAATGGAACTGGGTGCGATCGGCTCAACTTCCGGCAAAAAGCGCCCGCCTTCAACTGCGGTCAATCCGAAGCTTTGCTTAACCTTGCGCAGTGTAAAATCGCTATATGCCATGATTTTGATGTCAAATTCAATCAACTGCTACGATAAAAAAGGTACAGATAGAACAAACTTTCTCCATTCATCTAAACAACAGCAAACCCTGTAAATTGTCGCACAAAAGGAGAGCGAAAAGCCAAAACAATATCGGTTTTGGGTACTCCTAGTTCTACTAACTCTTGAGCCAATCCTGCTTCCGTAAAATCCCGTTGAATCCAGATTTTTCCATCTTTAATATCAATATGAATCGGACATCCATGAATCCGCTCCTCATCCCGCCAACCTAGGTGTAGCAATAAATAGCGGTCATATTTTTCATCGAATACTGCCTCCATTTCAATGGTGTCTTCACTGCTTTGATAGCTTAAGTATTGGGCGAGTAATCGTTTAACTAACTCTCGATAATTTAGTTTTTCCATAAAACAATCTCCTCTTGTTTGGGATTAAACACAATCAGTTTGAGTTGATGCTGTTCTACAGCCGCCTCAACAAACGAATCTGCAAAAAAGTCCCGATAGGTATCCAAAGGGACTGCCAAATATAAAACCCTTTCGGATTCGACTTTTTGCAAGGCTAATCGATAGTTGAGGAACTGACCCACTGCCATGTGAAATTCTGCGATCGTCGAGCGTCCGATAAAGCTTTTTATCTCGACAGCTATTTGAATTTTTTGCCTCTCTGCTATTAATAATTTGTCGGCCGCCAAATCGATAAAAAATTCGGTCTGCTCGCTGAGTTTCAGAAATAGTGGATCGTTAATAATTATCCATCCGTCTTTTTCTAAAGCTGAGCGAACAATCTGGTGAAACACATCCTTGGCTGGCATAAAAATATTTTAGACCTTCTTCTATAAAAGAGCAATTGTTCTCAGACAAGAACCGACTAGCAACCCTTAAATTATACCTGCTTGGTGGTAGTGTCCCGTACAGTAGTTTGGACAAGGCATGGTCTCTATTAGTTTTTCGGGTTCGGCTCATGGGGACTCACCGGGGCTAGATGACTTATCGAGTCTGAGTTTCAAACGTTTAATCTTGTAGAGAAAGTCCCTCTTGACGAGCGATTTCCTTAACTTGTCACCAATGATTGCCGATCGCCCCTTGCCATTCACAGTTCCTTCTGCTATTTTATAAAAAAAGACCGATAAGTCGGTTAGCGCGAATAACCAAAATGTCAAAAGCTCAAGAAACCAGAGAAAAAATTCTCAGGGAAGCCGCTGCACTGTTCAACCAGTACGGCTACTCTGGTTCTTCTATGTCTGACATTATGCGCGTTACAGGCTTGCAAAAAGGAGGAATTTACAACCATTTCAAGAGCAAAGATGAGTTAGCATTGCAGGCTTTTGACTTTGCTGTCGAAGATATGCGCAAACAATATCTCACGGTTTTGAAAGGAAAACACAGTGCAGTCGATCGGCTAAAAGCTGTTATATCTATATTCAGCAATCTCGCCGAAAATCCTCCAATACCGGGCGGCTGTCCCCTGTTAAATACAGCAGTCGAAAGCGATGATGCTCATCCAGCTTTGCGCCAGCGAGTGCAAATAGCAATGGATGGTTGGCGCGCTTTGATTTGCAAAATTATTCACAAAGGAATTGCGAAAGGCGAGGTGCGAGAAAATGTCGAAGCCGATGCAGTGGCAACTATTGTGATTTCAATGCTGGAAGGGGCCGTCATGATGAGCAAACTTTACGGAGATGCAATTCACGTCAAAAGAGTAGTTGCTCACTTGCACGAATATATCGACAGTTTACTTTAGAACCGGAGATTTTTTTTTTCATTTAAAAAGACCGTTCGGTCTTAAGTCTGCAACCTCTCAATTCATATCAGGGAAAGCTAGAAGAAACTTATGTCAAAATCGGTGAATAAATCTTTAGCGATAGCCTGTTATTCAGGGAGTTTAAAAGGAGCATTTATACACGGTGTATTAAGTGCATTTGAAGTAGCTGGACTTCGAGCAAATGCTTACGCGGCTGCATCTTCATCCGTTATTCCCTGTAGTATGGCAGCCATTGGCAGACTAATAGATGTGGGTGCGAACTATTGGCAAAAATTAGCGCAACTACTCAAACAGGATAACATCGGCATGAGTCAAATAGTTATCCAGAGCATTGCTGATTTTGCTCCTGTAATTTGCGAGAAACTATTCCAAACAGAATCACCCGAACTGTTTATTGCTACCAGTGCTGTAATTACAGCAGAAGCGACGGCAGAAACTCAAAGTACAAAAGCCAAGAGACTAGGGCGACAACTGCTCGTATCTGCCGCCAAAAAAGACAATAGCTGGATCGATAAAAATTTGCGTCTAGCTTTATTTGGCAGTGCTAATGATAGGAGCGAATTTCACCTAAATACCTGTAACTTTAAGGAAGTTGCCTATGCTTCAACACGAATGCTCCATGCTTGGGATATTCCCGCTTGGATTGCCAATAAACCTTATGTCGATGCTTCCTACACCTGCTTGTGTCCAGCAATAGAAATGGTTGAGTTTGGATATGGCGAAGTGATTGCCATTGCTAACGAACCAGGTTTACTCTATCGAGATATCTGTCAAATAGAACCACTTCCTAATGTCTGGAAAAATACGCCTATTCGTACTATTCAGCCCGATATAGATCCCAAAATATTGGGTGTTGATTTCACGAGTGCAACAACAGAAGGACTTATGTCATTGTATCGCCACGGAGAGGAAAAAGGACGAGAATTTTTAAATAACAGTAAGAGAGCTTCATAACTTGACATTAGAGGAGACCAACAAAAATGAATGTTGAAAATAAACCGCATCAGACTTGGCTGCTAATTGGACTCACAATCAATCTAGTTGCTACCATCCTTCATTACACTGACAATTTCATCTTTTTTACCAACTACCCTGCACCTGCCGGGATGCACCCGCAGCACATCTGGATTGCTTGGCTGATATTAGTACCATTTGCTGTAATTGGTTACATTCAATATGCAAAGGGTAATTTCTGGGTTGCATATTCCTGCTTGTGTGTTTGGGCGCTAACTAGCGTAGGGGGAATTGCACATTACTTTTTTGGTTCTATGTCCGATTTTTCGCTGAAAATGCACATCTTTATTTGGTTTGAAGAAGTGACGGGATTGGCGCTGCTAGGCTTTGTATTCTGGTCTTGCTTAATTCTTCGAGAATGGCGCAAGGAGCGGCTTTTAAATTAGGGCTTACCCTCGTAGATATTACGCCTCTTGCATTTTTTCAATCATGAAAAATAGACTGGTATCCCAAAAATGCAAGCAGCCTTAGTTAGGACTTCAGTTATCAAAAATTACGCCGATAGTCCGAAATAATGCCAACCTCCAAAAACTGTAAATATTTACAAATCTCAATTAGTTTATGAATCATTCAACAGTTGCCAATACCGAAGTTGTCCGTCTGATCACCATCCCGATTAGCCACTACTGCGAAAAAGTGCGGTGGGCCCTTGACTTGCTAAAAATTCCCTACATCGAAGAAAGACACGTACCAGCTTTTCACCGCTTGGCCACCCGCAAATACGAAGGCAGTACCGTTCCCATTTTAGTTAGCAACGCTGGTAATTTTACCGATTCAACAGATATTTTGCATTACCTCGATACCCTAAGTTCAGAAAGTCAGCGTTTGTATCCAGAAGAACCTGAATTGCGCCGAGAAGTCGAAGCACTTGAAGAGTTATTTGATGCTAAACTGGGAGTGGATATTCGGACTTGGGGATATTTTTATCGATCGAACAACCGCAAAACAATGCGAAGGGCTTGGTGCAAAGAGACGCCTCTGTTTGAACAAGTTGGATTTGAAATAGCTTTTCCGTTCATTAGTGCCAAAGTGCGGCAACTCTACAGTATTACAGCAGAGTCAGCCGCCCGATCGCTCCAAGGAATTCGGGAGATTTTTGAGACAGTAAATCAAAAGTTAGCAGACGATCGCCCGTATTTAGGGGGTGATAAATTATCGGCGGCAGACTTGACTTTTGCAGCACTAGCTGCTCCCATTTTGCAGCCTCCGGAACACCCGGTTTTGGTATCTAAAATTGAGGAATTGCCGATCGAAATGGCGACGGTAATTAAAGAATTGCGGGCAACTGCTGCCGGAGTTTATGCCCTTCGCTTGTATCGAGAACAACGCCAAGTTAAGTGATAAAAATTCCGATCCAAATAATGTAGAGAATGTCCTTCAAGATTACGATCGACGTTGTTAAAGTGTGTCTCCGTCTGTAATACCAAATCCGGGTTTCCCATCCCCGTTATAATTGGTATGGTGCGTCGCTATGAGATCTCCCAATAGCAACGAGAGTTATTCGTAGCGACGCACCCTACATTTACTACATTTACGAGATTATAA
>JAAUPI010000126.1 GCA_012035135.1 Microcoleus sp. CSU_2_2 | reverse complement strand
AACGCCAGTTTAAATATTTTAAATTGGGAACCCTCGGCTTGAGGGGGATAGCCTGCTTGCCTTGGGATGGCCGACCACTCAATAGCGCAGGAAGTGAACTCTGAATTTTGGTTAAAGATAGCTTTAACTAAGTTTGGGTAAGTTTTACGAAGCAGTGTTAATAGCTAGTATATCTCCCGTCACCTTCCCCTCAATTATGGCTTCGGGTCTAAAACCATCTACACTAGAACTCCTCAAGCGCTTTAACCGAGCGTTTCCACAGTTTTACGAGCAATTTGTCAGCAGCGAAATTCAACTGCAAAACCTCAAATTAGCTTATCAGCTCTACAAAACTCGGCAAGCAGTGATCGAAATCAGACCTGATGGCAACAAAAGTGCTCTGCATTTTGCTTACCGCAACCAATCCTTTCTGCTGAGCGATATTTTTGGGGTACTGGCTGCCTACGGACTGACGATTCACAGTCTGAGTTTGTACGGTCAAATTTACCCACCGATGCTGGTATTTATCAAATTGGTGGTATCTCGCGGGGGCAAGGTACTGACAGATAAAACAGCAGAAAATGTCTGTAGGGCTGTTAGAGAAGCCTTGGCGGGGCATTTTGAAGTTGAAGAGATGTTGGCGGTGGAATTTAATCTAGACGCGGGTTTAGAGGACGTGGCAACTGAATTCTACGTCGATCCGGTGTTCCACTTGCCCGCTTTGTTGATTGAAGCGGATAACCAGCCGGGACTTTTTTACAAAGTTATGTATGCCATCTGGCAAGAGGATTTGTTGGTGGTGAATGCTAATTTGCTGGTTTGGCGGGGGCGAACTCGCCTGATTCTGTATTTATTGGGGCCCAATGAAAGTTTGATTCCCGAGTATCTGGGGCAAAAAATTGCTGAGGGGGTGCGGCAAAGATTGCTGGGCGAGCGATTTTAGGCAGTTGGCAGTTGACAGTCAAGCAGTTGGCGATCGATCGACTCCTGAGTGTTGCTTTCACGATAGGATAGAACTATGGCAACCATTGACATCCTAGGGGTTAGGCACGCTTGCGATTGACGGCAAAGACAGCAACTTCTCCGGTTCTGGTCTTTGTCCACGGCTGGCTGTTAAGCCGCCACTACTGGCAACCTTTAATCGATCGCTTGGCATCAAATTATCAGTGCCTGACTTACGATTTGCGGGGGTTTGGCGATTCTCAAAGCGACGACAGTCGGAGGTGTTCGGAACCGTTAAGTTCCTGCTACACTCCTGCTGCTTATGCTCGCGATTTAGAAATTTTATTAGAAAAACTGGATATTTCTAACGCTTGGCTGGTGGGACATTCTCTGGGGGGTACGATCGCTCTTTGGGGCGCTAGCCAGTTGTCCGATCGGGTTAAAGGTGTCCTTTGCATCAATGCAGGCGGCGGCATCTATCTTAAGGAAGAATTCGAGAAGTTTCGATCAGTCGGTAAACAGCTCGTCAAGCTGCGTCCCCGTTGGCTGTCTGATTTGCCGTTGGTAGATTTCGTGTTTGCTCGCGATGCTGTGGCTCGTTCGATCGGTCGCCCCTGGGGACGCCAGCGGTTGAGAGATTTCGTGGCAGCTCATCCAGAGGCAGCTTTGGGGGCTTTATTGGACTCCACCACAGAAGCAGAAATTCACCGCTTACCACAAATTGTGTCCCGACTCAAGCAGCCTGTTTATTTTATTGCTGGCACTAAAGACAGGATCATGGAACCAAAATACGTGCTGCATTTGGCTAGTTTCCACTGGATGTTCCAAGGTTGTGGCGAGAATGTGCTTCAGATTCCAGATTGCGGTCATTTGGCAATGGTCGAACAGCCGGATGCAGTGGCTAGTTACTTGCAAAATATTTTGAACGAACACCGTTGAATCATTAGTCAGTTGGCAGCAGTTAGTTGGCAATTGGCGATTTTGACCTACCACAACTGGAGCAGACAGTATAAATCTGTTATCTTAAATAAATAACTCTGCCCGATCGCCCTAGGGGACAGAAGTTTTCATTTAATAGTGGCTTTCTTTTCTGAATTCTAATTCTGCTTAAATGTCTGTGCGCGTTAACCTCACCGATCGGCAACAACACATCCTTTGGGCAACAGTTCGCCACTATATTGCTACAGCGGAACCTGTTGGCTCAAAAGCTTTGGTTGACGAGTACAACCTCAGTGTCAGCCCAGCTACAATTCGCAACGCAATGGGGGTTCTAGAAAAAGCTGGACTGTTGTATCAACCCCACACTTCTGCTGGACGAGTGCCTTCTGACTCCGGCTACCGAATTTATGTAGATCGATTAATTCAGCCTTCAGATAGGCTCGCAGGCAAGGTAGAACAGGTACTAGACCAGCTCAATTGGTCGGATGGTCGCATGGAAGCGGTACTTCGAGGTGCGGCTCAAATCTTGGCAACTATCAGCGGTTACATTGCCCTGATTACGATACCGCAAACTAATATGGCTTGCTTGCGGCACTTGCAACTGGTACAGCTAGAACCGGGAAAGGTGATGCTGATTGTGGTGACGGATGCCTGCGAAACGCAGTCTGTATTGGTGAAATTGCCTCAACCGACAGAAGGTGGAAAGCAGGATGTCGAAATAGTCGATCGAGAATTGCAGATTTTGTCGAATTTTTTGAACAGCAAGTTGCAGGGGCGATCGATCTCGGAACTATGTACGATCGACTGGAGTGAGTTAGACCGAGACTTTGAACTGTACGCTGAGTGGATGGGAACCATGCTTGCTGCTTTGAGTAGCCGCGCTCAAAATCCAACCTACACGCGGATTCTGATCGGCGGTTTAGCAGAAGCCCTGCGTTTGCCGGAATTTTCCCGGTTGCAGCAAGTTCAAACGATCGTCCAACTCCTCGAACAAGAACAAGAATTGCTTTGGCCTTTGATTTTTGAATCGACTCTGTTGGACGGGCCAGGAAAGCGGGTAACAGTGCGAATTGGCTCGGAAAACCCGCTAGAACCAATTCGCGGCTGTACTCTGATTTCCTCTACTTATCGGCGGGGTTCTGTACCGGTAGGAAGTGTCGGGGTTTTGGGGCCGACGCGGATGGTTTACGAAAATGCGATCGCCGTGGTAGAAGCTGCCGCGGATTATCTGTCAGAAGCTATTGGCGGCAATCGAGGCAATTTTCCTGACAGCGATCGACAGTGAGTGCATAAGAAGTTTGTAGATGCACCCTGATTTAATACTCCCAAGCTGAATAGGCTTGGGTTTTTTTTGTGTCTGGATTAAACTGCGAGCAATTAATTTTCGTCTCAGCAATTATGTACTTATACGTTCAATCATAGAAACTTATCTCCCACTCTCCCGCTCTCCGGCTCTCCGGCTCTCCACTCTCCCATTCTCCCGCTCTGCCGCGATCGCGCAAATGTAAACATAAAAGTCAAAATATTAAGACATTTTTGAGAGTTGGTCAAAAAGATATAAAAAAGATTAGTGTTATTATTAAGGCCATTTGTCTTTTGAAAATAACCAGGGTTAGCAGATTGCAAATAACTTCCAGAAAATTTGACCTCATTGGCAATCCCTAAAAGGTTTGACTACTGAGTTAACAGCAAAATTAGATTTAGGCAATTTTTTTTAGGATTCAATGAAATCGACCGATAAAACAAAAAATACCTTTGCAATTACCACGCCTCTGTACTATGTAAACGATTTACCTCACATTGGCAGCGCTTACACGACTATGGCTGCTGATTCCCTAGCCAGATTTGAGAGGCTGCGGGGCAAGTCAGTTTTGCTAATTACCGGGACGGACGAGCACGGGCAGAAAATTGAACGCACGGCCGAGAGTTTGGGACGATCGCCCCAAGCTCACTGTGACCTAGTTGTGCCTGGGTTTGAGAGCCTGTGGGAGCAACTCGACATCCAGTACGATCGGTTCATCCGCACGACGGCAAGGCGTCACGAGTATATTGTCAAAGAATTTTTCCAGCGGATTTGGAATTCTGGTGACATCTACTCCAGCCAGCAACAAGGTTGGTACTGTGTCTCCTGCGAAGAGTTCAAAGACGAACGGGATTTGCTACCGGGCAACCGATGTCCCATCCACGCTAGCAAAGAAGTTGAGTGGCGCGACGAGGAGAACTACTTTTTCCGCCTGTCTCGCTATCAAGACAAATTGCTCGCCCTCTATCAAGAACGTCCCGACTTCATCGCGCCGGAAAGCCGACGTAACGAAGTCCTCAGCTTCGTCAATTCAGGACTGCAAGACTTTTCGATTTCTAGGGTGAACCTCGAATGGGGCCTGCCAGTGCCGTTCGATCCGAGCCACACCATTTACGTCTGGTTTGATGCTTTGCCCGGATACGTCACAGCTCTGCTCGATCCGGATAGCGACCCCACTTTAGAGAATGCTGTATCTAAGTGGTGGCCCGTTGACTTGCACTTAATCGGCAAAGATATTCTCCGCTTCCACGCAGTTTACTGGCCGGCAATGCTGATATCAGCAGGCTTGGCGATGCCGTGTCGCGTCTTCGCGCATGGATTTTTGACCAAAGATGGCAAAAAAATGGGTAAATCGGAGGGTAATACTTTAAACCCTGTGGAATTGGTCGAGAAGTACGGTGCAGATGCAGTGCGTTACTATTTCCTAAAAGAAATAGAATTCGGACAAGACGGGGATTTTAGCGAAACTCGGTTTATCAATACATTGAATGCTGAATTAGCAAACGATTTGGGAAATTTGCTTAACCGCACCTTAAACATGGCTCGCAAATATTGCGGTGGCTGCGTTCCAAATGTGTCGGGCGAAAAGATTTCTGGCGACAACCTTCTCAAGGGTATGAGCCTGAATTTGGGCGATCGAGTAGCTGATTTTTACGAGGAATTGGCGTTTAGCAAGGCTTGCGAAGCTGTACTAGCTTTGGTGCGCGCTGGCAATAAGTTTATTGACGTGCAAGCACCTTGGAGTTTGTATAAGCAAGGACAGGTCGAAACAGTCGAACAAGTGCTATATTCTGTTCTGGAATCTGTTAGACTAGCATCTTACCTTTTATCGCCGATTATTCCGAATATCAGCAGTGCTATCTATCAGCAGCTCGGTTTTTCAATTGACTTTAACGATCGGGTTGCAGTTGACCATTTAACCAATTTTGCAACTCACTCGGTGTGGGGTGCTTTGCCAGCAAACCAAACTCTCGGGGAAGCTCAGCCAGTTTTTAAAAGGCTCGAACTACTGGAAACAGTACCGTCATAGTTGGCAGCCGGCGATCGGGCGATTTTACCGATTACCAATTAGCTCTTATTTCGTTACCTATCTTTCATAAAAATTGAGGCATAACAATCATGTTGAATAGATTAGAAAACAATGACCTTTTTACGCCAGAACAGGTTTTAGAAAATCGGGGCAGAGTGGCAATTTTCATTGATGGCTCTAACTTGTTTTACGCAGCTTTGCAGTTGGGAATTGAAATAGATTATACTAAGCTGCTGTGCCGTTTGACGGCAGGTTCGCGGCTGTTACGCTCTTTTTTCTACACGGGTGCGATCGAACTAATGAGAAACAGCAGGGGTTTTTGCTGTGGATGCGTCGCAACGGCTATCGGGTGATTTCTAAGGATTTGGTGCAGTTACCAGATGGTTCTAAAAAGGCGAATTTAGATGTAGAAATTGCTGTAGATATGATGGCTTTGGTCGGTTCTTACGACACAGCGGTTTTGGTAAGCGGTGACGGCGATTTGGCCTATGCTGTGGATGCTGTCAGCTATCGCGGAGTGCGGGTAGAGGTGGTGAGTTTGCGATCGATGACTAGTGATAGTTTAATTAATGTAGCCGATCGCTATATCGATTTGGAAATGATTAAGGATGACATTCAAAAAACTTCGCGTCCTAATTATGCTTACCGTCCTTTGTCTGGTCTTAGCTTAATGGATGAACACGAGGACAGATAGGATTTGGGAATGGGGAATGGCAATGGGGAATGGGTAATAGGGAATAGGGAATGGGTTGAATTCTTCAAAATTAGAAATTAAAAATTTAGATAAAGTATGACACATTTTTAATTTTTGATTTAGTGTTGTTAATTAGCCAACTACCTATTACCTATTACCTATTATCTATTGCCAATTACTAATTACCTATTACCTATTACCAATGATTAATTTCAAATCCTTAATTCCCAATTTTCAATCCCCAAAAGCGGTGCTGCTTATTTTAGCACTGATTTTGGGGATTGGTGCTTGTGCGGGTACAGAAGGCCCTCAAAAGAACAAATTAGCTGAAGATCTCAAGACTGCTCAAAAGTCAAACAGCACTTTGACGTTGAATCAAGTAACTCTAGAACAGGCAAATGAAAAGGGGGAAATGTTCTGGAAAGTCAAGTCAAAAAATGCTATTTATAGCAAAGACCAAAAGACAGTTAACGTTCAGAAACCTGTGGGCAAATTGTTTCAGGATGGCAAAGAAATTTACGACATTCAGGGAGAAACCGGGCAGGTATTTCAAGAAGGAAATCAGGTTTTTCTCAAAGGTAACATAGTTGCTAAAGACTTGAAAAATGGCGTGGTATTGCGGGGAAATGAGTTGGAGTGGCGGCCGAAGGAAGATATTTTAGTTGTTCGCAATAATTTGACGGGAGACAACAAACAGGTGGCTGCTTCGGCGAAGGAAGCGCGAGTTTTCACTAGGGCTAGGAGGATGGAGTTATTTGGGTCCGTGGTGGCGAATATTAAAGATCCGATCGTCCAATTGCGAACTGAGCATTTAGTGTGGTTTCTGGATGGGCAAAAAGTAAACAGTGATAAACCGACTCAAATCGATCGATATAAAGATAAAACAGTTACAGACAGCGGTTTTGCTGACCAAATAGATGTAGACTTGAAAACAAAGATTGCGACGCTGACCAAAAATGCTCAGTTGATACCTTCCGACCCACCCCTGCAAATAGAAAGCAGTTTGATGAGTTGGAATTTTCCGGCACAAAATGTGGTGTCGCCTGGCCCTGTAAAGGTTTTTCACCGCGTGGAGAAGGTGACGATGACTGGAGATACAGGTAGGGGAGATTTAGGTAAAAAAGTTTTTTATTTAACAGGAAATGTGGTAGGAATTGGGGAAAAACGTCAAGCTCAATTGAATACCGATCGAGTAACTTGGTATTTGACTAATCAGACTTTTGATGCGGAAGGAAATGTGGTTTATCGGCAATTAAATCCGGTGTTTAATTTGACTGGGCCAAGGGCGGCGGGACAGCTTAAAGATCAAACTGTGGTTGTGAAAGGTGATGGTGGTGGCGGCCAAGTTGTGACGGAAATTGTGCCGGATGAGTACAAGGAAACTTTGGGACAGTAAATTAGGATTGCAACCGCAGATATCGGCAGATGAGCGCCGATCGACGCAGATATAATTAAGGTTAGATTGAGTCAGGAGTGGTTGGGATGACGACAACTTTAGAAAAGTTAGAAAAGATAGATGAACCTATTTTAATTGACGGCATGAGTTGGAGAGAGTTTAAAGCTGTTGAACAGCTTCTCTCACGTCCGGGAATCAGGCTGTCATTTTTAGATGGGGTGTTGGAGATTAGACGTATGCCGGGAAGAAAACATGAAACTGCAAAACAGCGGATTTCGACGCTGGTGGATTTGTATTTGGAATACGCAGGTATTGATTTTACTCCCACGGGCTCGGTGACACTGGAAAGCGAAACTGGAAAGGTGAAGCGAGAAGCGGATCTGTCTTATGAATTGGGAATAAATCGAGAACTTCCCGATTTAGCGGTGGAAGTGGTGGTGACTAGTGGCGGCATTAATAAATTGGCAGCTTACAAACGCCTGGAAATTCCTGAGGTTTGGTTTTGGGAAAATGGTAGGCTGCGTTTGTATTCCTTGGGGGAAGATGGATATGCAGAGGTCGATCGCTCTTGTGTGCTGCCAGATTTAGATATTGTACTATTGGCGCGGTGCATCAATATCGAAAACCACCTTCAGGCAATGCGTGAATTCAGGCAAGCAATTCAAAGTGCTTAGCAGCCTGTTTTGGGAAATGAAAATTAAAATCAAAATCTCTTTATTGCCACACTCGTCTCAAATTTAGCACAAATCCGGGCAATATATCTTCGCCGGACAATTCGGCTGGATTGATTAATATTTCTACTTCTGCTTGTTGTCGGTAAATCTCTACGCGCCGATTTTGCGGGTCAATTAACCAACCCAATCTCGCCCCATTTTCCATATATTCCCGCATTTTTGTTTGGAGGGTGGAGAGACTGTCCGATGCCGATCGCAATTCTACTACAAAGTCGGGACACAGGGGAACGAAGCCTTTTCGCTGTTTAGGAGTTAGTGCTTCGAGGCGTTCTCGACTCACCCAAGAAGCGTCAGGAGAACGGTTAGCACCGTTAGGGAGGATGAATCCTCCCGAAGAGTCAAAACCCGATCCTAAATCTTCGTTGTCATCGCACCAGCGAGCAAGTTGCCCCGTAATGCTGAAGTTCCTTTGGCTGGATTCTCCTCCAGTGGGTGGATTCACTATTAATTCTCCTTGGGCTGTTCTTTCTAATCTCAAGTCGGGATTTGCCAATGCTAAGGCCTCGAATTGTTCGCCGGTGACTAATAGGCCGATCGAATTTGGCACTTCTAGAGATATAGTTTCTGGTTGAATAAATGTTTTTACCATAGCAACCTCTCCGTAAATTCAACCCCAAACTCGCCTTAAATTCAACACAAATCCGGGCAATATATCTTCGCCGGACAATTCGGCTGGATTGATTAATATTTCTACTTCTGCTTGTTGTCTGTAAATCTCTACCCGTTGGTTTTGCGGGTCAATTAACCAACCCAATCTCGCGCCGTTTGCCATATATTCCCGCATCTTTGCTTGGAGGGTGGAGATACTGTCTGATGCCGATCGCAACTCTACTACAAAGTCTGGACACAGGGGAACAAAACCTTTGCGTTCTTGTGCAGTTAGTGCTTCCCAGCGAGTTTGATTTACCCAAGAAGCGTCGGGAGAACGGCGAGCACCGTTAGGAAGGATGAATCCGGTAGAAGAGTCAAATCCTGTTCCTAAATCCTCGTTTAATTCGCACCAGCGATCGAGTTGTCCGCTGATGCTGAGGTTGCGATTGCCTGATTCTCCTCCTGTGGGTGGATTCACTATTAATTCTCCTCGTGCAGTTCTTTCTAATCTCAAGTCGGGATTTGCCACTGCTAGGGCCTCGAATTGTTCGCCGGTGACTAATAGGCCGATCGAATTTGGCAATTCTAGAGATATAGTTTCTGGTTTAGTAAATGTTTGTACCATATTCAATTCCAGACTTTCTTTTTGAGTGGGTGGGGGCAGGTTTTTGAGTCTTTGGATATCTTTTAAAGCGATTGGTGAATCGACCCATTCTCTGGTGCGTCGCTACGAGATTGTTAAGGTGATTTGCAGTATTGTCGATAGCGACGCACCCTACGGTATCTACGTTCTTCCTTCCCTCCGTTACATCCGTTACACAATCCGCTGCCGAACTTCCTTCTTCCTTCGGTTACAACTGTCCGAAACCTTTTTTAGGCTTGTTTTTCTTTTTCTTTTTCTGCTGGCCGCCCGTATAACCGCGAGCACCGGGCTGCATTCCGGGGCCGCCCATTCCTGGCATTCCGGGCATTCCCGGCAATCCTCCCATACCTGTAAAGTTGCCTTGACTCATTTGCTGCATCATGGTGCGCATTTTTTGGAAATCGCTGACTAGCTTGGTTACATCGTTTTCCGCATAGCCTGCGCCTTTGCCGATGCGGCGGCGGCGGGATGGAGAACTTGCTAAAAGTTCGGGGTTGCGACGTTCTTCAACTGTCATCGAATTGATCATGGCTTCGGTGCGTTTTAGCTGCACTTCTCCCTGCCGCATTTGGTCGTCTGAGAGTTTGTTCATCCCCGGAATCATTTTCAAAATGCCGCCGAGGGAACCCATGTTTTTTAACAGTCTGGTTTGTTTGAGAAAGTCGGTAAAGTCAAACTTTGCCGTGAGCATTTTCTCTTGCATTTTCTCGGCGTCGGCGATGTCGAATTCTTCTTGCGCTTTTTCGACTAGCGTCAAGACATCACCCATGCCGAGTATTCTCGATGCCATGCGATCGGGATAAAATGGCTGTAAGGCTTCCACTTTTTCGCCGACGCCGACAAATTTAATCGGGGCGCCGGATATTTGGCGCACTGATAAAGCTGCACCGCCGCGGCTGTCGCCATCTAATTTCGTTAAGATTGCGCCTGTAATCCCGATTTCGTCGTGAAAGGTGCGAGTTAAATTTGCTGCTTCTTGGCCGGTCATGGCATCAACAACTAACAGCGTTTCGTGGGGTTCTACTGTTTGTTTGATGCGGGCCAATTCTGCCATCATGTCTCGATCGATCTGCAATCGGCCTGCTGTATCGACGATGATGGTATCGATGCCGAGTTGTTTGCCGTGTTCGATGCCTTGGCGGGCAATTTCTACGGGGTCCGAATCAGTGCCTAGTTCAAATACGGGTACGTCTATTTGTTTGCCGAGAGTGAGCAATTGGTCGATCGCGGCTGGTCGATAAATGTCAGTTGCGACTAGCAGTGCGGTACGATTTTGCTTGCGGAGGTGCAGCGCTAATTTGGCGGTAGCCGTGGTTTTCCCGGTACCTTGCAAACCTGCCATGAGCACGACTGTCGGGCCGGATTCGGCAGTGGCGAGGGGTACGTTGGTTTCCCCCATGACGCGGACGAGTTCGTCGTGGACGATTTTGATGAATTGTTGGTCGGGACGGACGCCTGAAACGACTTCTGCGCCTTGTGCTTTTGCCGCTACCTCTGAGATGAAGTTTTTGACGACTTGGAGGTTGACATCAGCTTCCAGGAGGGCGCGACGGACTTCTTTGAGGGCGTCTTGGATGTTGGACTCGGAGATTTTATTCTGTCCGCGCAGTTTTTTCCAGGTGGATTCGAGTCGATCGGCAAGGGCTTCAAACATAGGGCAATGTAGGCTAGTCAGTCTTTTTTATTTTAAGGCTAAACGGGGGAGTTTGGATTGATGTTTTGCTAAAAGTGAGGGTTTTTATTTTTTAACCGCTGATGAACGTGGATTAATGCCGATCGATTTGGATGTTTTGTGATAATGGTTGGAAAAGATAACTCGGCGGTTGAAACCACTTTGGAGGTGCAAAATCGTAGGCGAAGTGCTTATGTGCTGACGCTTGTCAATTCGATGTTCATCCCCAACACACAAACAAAGTCTGCCTACGCTGACTCAAGAATAAAGGGGGTCAAAAACCCCGATCTGGCATAAGTTATGCTGGGTTAAAAATCTCCTTCATCTACTTGAAAGACAGTCAATCCTAGGCTTCTCCACATATCAACAACTTGCTGCCGATCGTCCAAAACAAACTTAATGTTATACTTCCCTTCAATATGCTGCCGATAAAACTCTTCTTTAATAATTGAATCCTTCCTCATGTCTCCCGTTTTCCGCATATAAAGAGCAGCATAATTAACCTCGTGCTGCTGCAACCATTTTTCAGTTTGAGGCTGACAATTATCGGTTCTGCCCGATACTACAATAATATCAACGCTGGACTGCCACTTGCGAACAGTGTCTAAAACTGGCTGGTTGGGTAAATCGCGATCGCATTTTGAAGCATCGAAAGGATTTCTACCATTGAGAAGCGCTAAAGTGCCGTCCATATCCACAATAATTACATCTGTCAAATCGGGGTTATATTCCGGTGGCTGAATGCGAACTTGTACATATTTATTGTACATCTTCATAATCACATCTTTGCCAACCGAATTGAGTCTTTTTAAATCTCTTTTAATACATTCTTCCACTGGAACTTGCAGAAAAGAGTCATTGACTTCAACAACCGCTTTGCCTTTAACCAACTCTTTGATGTGGTCGATATGAGGCCCGAAATTAGTATCATCAACAATAACGTGTTTGCCGTTTTCCAAAGCCATCAAAATAATCCGATCTCTCAATTCCACAATAAACTTTTCATTTGCTGGCGACCAATGAGAAGCGTGAGCCATTTCTCGCAATAAATCTTTATTGCTGCGCACCCATTTCGCTGGTTCAGACAGTAGCAATTCCCTAGCAAATTGAGATTTTCCCGAAGCTGGCAAACCGACAAGTATAATAACTCTTTTCATGGTAATGGCTAATTGGTAATTGGTAATTGGGCATTTAGTTTATATTCCTTAGAAAAAATGCATTTAAATTCATGACGCTATGCACGGAGTAAGGATAATCTGAGCGATCGGTTTTGAGGCGATCGCTCAGACTAAATCCGGGTTACTTACCCCCTTTATAACTTGAGATCAATCATCCCGACCTTGACCATCTTTGCTCACCACAAAACGATTAGCAACTGTTTCTGGCTGAATCGCCGAGAGAATGACGTGACTCGAATCCGTAATTATTACCGCCCTAGTGCGACGACCGTAAGTAGCATCAACTAGTTGTCCTCGTTCCCGCGCATCAGTAATTATACGCTTAATTGGCGCCGACTCTGGACTGACAATGGCAATTACTCTGTTAGCAGACACAATGTTACCAAAACCGATATTAATTAATTGAATATCCATGAAAATCTTAATGTAAAGGTGAACAAGCAAGTTTTAATTCTTACTTCTCATCATAGTATACAAATTTTTTTGTTTGCAAGCATAAACCTAATTTAGGCGAATTTTTTTTGTTTTTACCTGTAATTGTTTTACTCCTCCTGATGCGAAGTACCCTCCTCTTTATCAAAACTTTAAAAAACAGTCGCTATGGCTCCGTTATCTTGAAGATTCGGTAAAATTTGCAAATTATAGTTGCGAATCACAACATTACCTGTTTAAAAAAAAACAAACTAAATATTAAGAAATATAAACTATGTTATTTACAGCTTTTTTCAAGTATGTGAGGTACACAAAAAAGGTAAGGACACGGCACTGCCGTGTCCCTACGGGGTTGTTGAATGTACCTCATAAATCTGCAATCTGCTGTAAGTAAAATTACAGATACGATCGCAGTAAATACTTCAAAACTTACGCATAAACTCTATCTATAGGCTGCGCCACAATACACATTACCCTGACTTGAGGCGGATTGAATCATGTTTGTTAGGACTGATATTATTTCCGATCGATGACGCGCCAACTCGATCTGTAGGGTGCGCAATGTGTACAGAACCTTTACCCATAGGGCATTAAATCATTTTTTTGCCTGAACTCTGTTTGTGCTGGTTCTGGAACAGGCAGAAAAGCCTGTTCCTAACTAAGATTGAGTTTTGATGCAGTTCATTAAGCCGCTGCTAAACCACTGTGCCTCAATAAAGCTTTAGTGCTCGGTTCGCGTCCCCGGAATGTTTTAAACACTTCCATCGGGTGCAAACTGCCACCCAATCCTAACACTGTATCTCGAAAGCGCTTGCCTGTAGATGCGATCGCACTTTCATCTTCCAAACCCGCTTCCTCGAACGCGGCAAAAGCATCAGCGCTAAGAACTTCTGCCCATTTATAACTGTAATAGCCCGCTGCGTAGCCACCTGCAAAAATGTGTCCGAAAGCGCACAAAAATGCGTCCTCTTCGAGAGGAGGCAAAACAGTCGTAGTTTTAGCAATACGGTTGCGGACATCTGCCACAGTTTCGCTGCCTCCGGACTGGTAGCGATGGTGAAGTTCGATGTCAACTCTGCTAAAATGTACTTGTCTGAGCATGGCGCTACCGCTCATGTAATGGCGCGCAGCTAGCAGTTTTTGGTAATAGTGTTCTGGCAAAGTTTCCCCAGTTTCGTAATGCTTTGCCATCCCAAATAAAGTCGCTCGATCGTAACACCAATTTTCCATAAATTGACTGGGCAATTCCACTGCATCCCACTCAACATTATTGATGCCAGACGCCCCAGGATAGTCTACGGTTGTCAGCATATGCTGCAAGCCGTGACCGAATTCGTGAAACAAAGTTTCTACTTCCAAAAAAGTCATTAAACTCGGTTTGCCATCAACAGGAGGAGTTTGGTTGCACACCAAATATGCTACTGGTAAGCGCGTTGTAGTTGTTTCTGCTTGCACCAATTTAGCGCGTACTATGCACTCATCCATCCAAGCACCGCCACGCTTTTCCTCAGGGCGACTGTAGGCATCCAAATAGAAATAGGCGATCGTATTTCCTGGTTCGTCATCTATTTGGAAATAGCGCACGTCTTTGTTCCACACTGGAGCTTTACCATCCGCAGCAGTTACTTTCACACCGAACAGTCGCTTGACTAATCCAAATAACCCGTCCAATACCTGCGGCAAAGCAAAATAAGGACGCAATTCTTCAGCGCTAAAAGCAAACTTTTCTTCACGGCGTCTTTCCGACCAAAAACCGACATCCCAGTGCTTAAAATCCTCAGCTTCCTGTGCACCTTTTTCGGCAGCAAAAGCTTGCAATTCTGCTAAATCTTTGACAGCAGCATCATAACTCGCAAGGCGCAATTCTTCTAATAAAGCCTCGACTGCTTCCACGTTGGGAGCCATTTTGCTAGCTAAACTCAATTCGGCATAACTGCTAAAGCCGAGCAAAGCAGCTTTTTCCTGGCGCAATGCTAAGATGCGATCGGTCAATGGCCAGTTATTTAACTCCCCGCTAGAAGCACGGCTAATCAAAGCTTTGTACAATTTTTCGCGCAAATCGCGGCGGGTGCTGTGCTGCATGAAAGGGCCGTAACTTGGGAAGTCTAAAGTAATCCGCCAAGGACCGTTTTGAGCTTCTGCATTTGCTTCGCCCGCACTGCGAGCGGCTTGGGCTGCTAAACTCAACAAACTCGGTGGCAAACCATCAATTTCGTCTTGGCCGGTGAGGGTGAGACTGAATGCTTTGGTAGCGTCGAGAACGTGATTGGAAAATTGGGTAGTAATTTCTGCCAATTCTAATTGAATAGCATTGAAACGCTCTTTTTTCTCGCCTTCTAAACCGACTCCAGAGAGTTCGGCCTCTCGGAGAGATGCTTCGACAATTCGCTTTTGAGCTGACTCCAGACTATCCCAACTTTCGCTCGATCGCAACGCTTTAAAAGCCTGGTAAAGTGGTTGGCTTTGGCTGAGTTTGCTCCAAAATTGTACTACTTGTGGCTGTACTGTTTCGTGGGCAGATCGCAATTCCGGGCTATTTTTCACGCCCATCAAATGTCCGACAATACTCCAAGTCCAATTTAAACGCTCTCCGAGTTGCTGTAGGGGTTCTACTAAGCCACTCCAAGTCGGCTGCACAGAGGCTTCTAAGGTAGCTAGCTCTGTTTCTAGTGCCGCCAAAACTTGGGTAACAGCGGGGACTACGTGCCCTGGTGCGATCGCGTCAAATGGTGGCAATCCTTTGCCAATTAGTAACGGGTTATCAGTAATAGTGACAGTTGCAGTCATTGAATTTTCTTGTAACAGGTTGAAAACAGTTAGCTAGACAGACAAATTTAAACATAACGCACTGCGATCGGACATACAACTAAAAGTTGCTGCCATCTAATTCAACCGCAGCTTGCTCGAACGGTGGGACGGGCGGGCGAACAAGCTGCGGAAAATACAGGCTGTCAGAAGGAGATTTTAGTTGCGTTTCTAGTTGCGTTTATTTATGTCAATCTACTTAGCTTTTCATTTTGTAGCACAGTTGTTGAAAAAGTTGGAATCCATCGAAACGCGAATATTCGAGAGCTGCCCGACCCTTACTGCTAAATTGAATTTGTCAGATTTAGCGCTGCTGTGGATCTCGATCAAGTCTCTTGTGTGTGTTCCAACTGTTTCACTACCGAGATCAA